>NZ_JBSGZI010000033.1:28084-73023 GCF_053610945.1 Streptomyces sp. NPDC054849 | reverse complement strand
GGTCGCATCCGACCGGAGGCGGGCCCTCGCCGCATGCCCGGCGGCCCGGGCGCCGGCTACTGCCGGGGGAGCGGCTTGCCCGTCGTCGCGTCGAGCACCTTCCGGTCGCCCAGCGGCTGCTGCAGCGTCACCGTCAGGGACATCTCCTGCGCGAGCATGATGCAGGCCTGGCCCGGCTTGTTCGGTGTGTCCGTGATCTTCACCATGACCGCTTCGGCCTGCTCCCGCGCCTCCACGGCGTAGGTGCTGCACACGCTGCCCCAGAAGTTCACCGTCAGCTTCCGGTCCGCCTCGGCGTACGAGAATCCGGGCACGGTACGACCGTCCTTCGGGCCGGGCGTGCTCTCCTGGGCGGCGGCCGGCTGCGTCACCGTGTGGCCGGGCGCGCCGCCACGGCCCGCCACCTCGAAGAGCCAGGCCGGGACCAGGCCCCGGGAGCCGTCGACCGTCCCGGGCACCAGGCCGAGCGCGGCGCCCCGTACAGTCTCCGTGCGCGGGGGCTTCATCGGCCGGGGCTCCGGGTTGCACGGCACCGTGTCGGTGCCCACCGGGGTGTCCGGCGTCAGCGGGACCGAGGTCGCGCATCCGCTGGGCTCGGGGCTGCCCTCACGGCCGCTCGACTTCGCGTTCAGCCGGGCCAGTGCCTCCACGGCCCCCACCACCGGCTGCTCGGCCGCCCGTACGGGGGCCTTCAGCTCGCCACTGCCCCCCACCACCGAGGCGTCGGCGCCCACGCTCACCTTCGTGGACCAGCCCTGCGTGGGCAGCCCGCCGATCACCGGGTCGGCGCTCACCACCCGCACCGAATCCTGGGTGAGCCGGGCGTCCAGCTTCGCCCCGTCCTGCCCCGCGGCGGCCAGCACGGGCGCGGCTGCGGCCCTTGCGGCCTCTTCGGACACCGGTTTGCCCTGGGCCGCCCCGCCGGCGTCCCGAGGGACGGTGGCCGGGCCGCAGGTGTCCTTGCCGCGCACGCAGTCGTCCCCGGCGCCGTTACCCGGTGCCTGGAAGCGGGTGAAGTTCCAGGTCCCCGGGGCCGTACGGGCCACCGTGAGCCGCGGCCCGGAGCCGTCGGCGGCCTCCCCGGCCAGCCAGACCTCCCCGTTGAGCCGCGGGGCGCCCGCAATGCCGAGGGCCGCGGCGAGCCGGGCCACCTCCGCCGAGGTGACCTCTCCGGACGCGGCGAAGGCGGGCGCGGTGGCCGGGGCCTCCGGAAGCTTCACATCGGCCCGGTAGACCACTCCCTCACCGGACGGATCGGGCTCCCCGGGTGCGATCCCCGGCCCCGAGGGGTCTCCCGCGTCACGGGGCGCCGAGGCCGCGCTGTCACCCGTACGGCGGCCCGACGCACCGTCGCCGTGGGCGGTGGACGCCCAGTAGGCCGTACCGCCGCCCGCGAGCAGGACCGCGGCCGCGATCGAGCCGACGGCCCAGGCCGGCCGCCGTCGTGTGCCGCGTGCTGTGTCGGGTTCTTCGCTGGTCACCGCATCGCTCCTTCACTGGTCCGCGTACTTGATGCGGGTGTGACGAAGCCGGCGGACAACCGGTTCCCTTCTACTGGTCCCCGTAGGCGGCGGTGGAGGCGATCAGCCGCGCCGAGGCCGGCGGGACGCTGATCCCGTGGATCTGCGAGGGCGCCACCCGGGCCGGCCGGGGGTCCACCGGGACCGCCCAGTGCGGGGCCATCCGGGCGCAGTCGCCCAGCAGCCGGGCGAAACCCGGCTGACGCGGACCGTCCGTGCCGCGCTGGTCGGCCGTGTACTCGGTGTAGCCGAAACCGTCGGTATAGGTCATGCAGGCACCGTAGGCATGGGAGCTCGTGCGAAGAAAGAGCTACTACGGGGTAGTTTCCGGTGTTCGGTCTGGCGGCGCTTACCGGGTAGTTTTGACTGTCCCTCGCCGTCCTCAGCAGGAGCGTCCACGCCGTGCGCATCGCAGTCACCGGCTCCATCGCCACCGACCACCTCATGACCTTCCCCGGCCGTTTCGCCGACCAGCTGGTCGCGGACCAGCTGCACACGGTCTCCCTCTCCTTCCTCGTCGACAACCTCGACGTCCGGCGGGGCGGTGTCGGCCCGAACATCTGCTTCGGCATGGGGCAGCTCGGCAGCCGCCCGATCCTGGTCGGAGCCGCCGGCTCCGACTTCGACGAGTACCGCGCCTGGCTGGACCGGCACGGTGTCGACACCGAGTCCGTCCGGATCTCCGAGGTGCTGCACACCGCGCGCTTCGTGTGCACCACGGACGCCGACCACAACCAGATCGGCTCCTTCTACACGGGCGCGATGAGCGAGGCCCGTCTGATCGAGCTGAAGTCCGTGGCCGACCGGGTCGGCGGGCTGGACCTGGTCCTGATCGGCGCGGACGACCCCGAGGCGATGCTGCGCCACACGGAGGAGTGCCGGACGCGGGGCATCCCCTTCGCCGCCGACTTCTCGCAGCAGATCGCCCGCATGGACGGCGACAACATCCGCACCCTGATGGAGGGGGCGACGTACCTCTTCTCGAACGAGTACGAGAAGGGCCTCATCGAGTCGAAGTCGGGCTGGACGGACGCCGAGATCCTGGCGAAGGTCGGCACCCGCGTGACGACGCTCGGCTCCAACGGCGTCAAGATCGAGCGGGTCGGCGAGGCGCCGATCGTGGTCGGCTGCCCCGAGGAGACCGCGAAGGTCGACCCGACCGGTGTCGGCGACGCGTTCCGCGCCGGGTTCCTGACCGGGCTGAGCTGGGGAGTCGGCCTGGAGCGTGCGGCGCAGCTGGGCTGCATGCTCGCGACGCTGGTCATCGAGACGCTCGGCACCCAGGAGTACACCCTGGCGCGGGCGCACTTCATGGAGCGCTTCACGAAGGCGTACGGCGACGAGGCCGCGGCGGAGGTCCGCGCCCGCCTGGCCTGACGGCCGCCTGCGGCGCCGGGTCCTGGACTCCGCTCCAGGACCCGGGTCCGGCGCCACTGTCGGCGCGGCCGGCGGTCCCGTCCGACCTCGGGTGCGGCGCCGCTGCCTGGGGCGCTGCCCCCGGACCCCCGCGCCTCAAACGCCGGCGGGGCTGATCTTGAGCCCGGGCCGGAGTCAGACCTGGCGGCGGACCGTATAGGCGGTGCCGACCTCGCGCGGGGCCTCGCCCAGGTACGCGTGCCCCCGCATCGCGCACCACGCCGGGATGTCCAGGCGGGCCACCTCGTCGTCGGAGACGACCGTGACCGTGCCGCCCACCGGGACGGTGACGATGGCCCGGGCCAGTTCGATCACCGGCTGGGGGCACCGCAGCCCGAGCGCGTCGAGCTCCAGGGAGTCCGCCACCGGCGCCACCACCGGGGGCTCCGACACGCCGAGCCGCTCCCGTACGCCCGCCACCGCACCCGGCAGCGCCTCCAGGAACGCGTTGACCTCGTCCGCTGCGGTCCCCGGCGGCAGGGACACCCGTACGTTCCCCTCCGACAGCACGCCCATGGCCCGCAGCACGTGACTGGGGGTCAGCGTGGAGCTCGTGCACGAGGAGCCCGAGGAGACCGAGAAGCCGGCCCGGTCCAGTTCGTGCAGCAGGGCCTCCCCGTCGACGTACAGGCAGGAGAAGGTGACCAGGTGTGGCAGGCGCCGGTCCGGATCGCCGACCACCTCCACGTCCGGGACCAGCCGCACCACCCGGCGCCGGATGCGGTCCACCAGGATCCGCAGCCGGGCCGCCTCCGCGTCCGCCTCGGCCCGGACGGCCCGCAGGGACGCCGCCGCCGCCACGATCGCGGGAAGGTTCGCGAAACCGGGGGAGCGCCCCGACTCCCTTTCGTCCGCGGGGCCTTGAGGGGAGAAGCGGACTCCCTTGCGGACCGCCAGCAGGCCGACCCCGGGCGGACCGCCCCATTTGTGTGCACTCGCGGCCAGGACGGACCAGGCGCCCTGCACCGGACCCCAGCCCAGCGACTGGGCCGCGTCCACGAGCAGCGGTACCCCGGCCGCCCCGCAGACCTCGGCCACCTCCCGCACCGGCTGGACCGTGCCCACCTCGTGGTTGGCCGACTGGAGGCAGGCGAGGGCGGTCGTCGGAGTGAGCGCGTCCGCGTACCCGGCGGGGGTCACCGCGCCCCACCGGTCCACCGGCACCTCGGTCACCGTCCCGCCCTGAGCCTCGTGGACCGCCGCCGCGTGCAGGACAGAACTGTGTTCGACCGCCGACACGACCAGACGGTCTCCGACGCGGCGGCGCCCCGCGAGGACCCCCGCGACCCCGGTGTGAACCGCGTGCGTCCCCGAAGGAGTGAACACGAGCTCGTCGGGGCGACATCCCACCGCCTCCGCGGCGGCCTCCCGCGCCGCGTCCAGCAACAGCCGGGCGCGCCTGCCCTCCCGGTACAGCCGGGCCGGATCCGCCCAGCCCTCGTCCAGGGAGGCCTGCAACGCCTGCCGGGCCACGGGGTGCAGGGGGGCGGCGGACGCGCTGTCGAAGTACGGCATCCGGTCACGCTAACGCGCGGCCGGTAGCGTTCGAGGTCAGGGGGCGTCAGATGCGTTCCCGAGCCCGCCATTCAGGGCCATTCGCGCCGTCCCCCGTACGGCGGATCCATCCCTTCGGGGGCAGTAGCGGCGCGTTGGGCACCCTCCCCGCGCGACCCCAAATAGCGTCCAGTAGGGTTTGGTCCGCATAAACATCCAAACCCCTGCCTGCGTCAGGGCCGGCGACCGACCCGAACACGGCCGCGGCCGGCCGCGCGGGCCGAGACTCTCGGGAAGGCGCTACGTGAGTCCCTACGGCTCCGACCGCTCGCCGCGGCGCCCGATGCGGCGGAAGCTGCTGCAGGCGCTGACTGCGGGCGTGGTCCTGGCGACCGCCACTGGTTGCTCGTATACATGGAAAGACTTCCCCCGCCTCGGAATGCCGTATCCGGTAACCGAGGAGGCGCCGCGCATCCTCTCCCTGTGGCAGGGATCCTGGGCGGCCGCGCTCATCACGGGCATCCTGGTCTGGGGCCTGATCATCTGGAGCGTCATCTTCCACCGGCGCAGCCGGACGAAGGTGGAGGTCCCGCCGCAGACCCGGTACAACATGCCCATCGAGGCGCTGTACACCGTGGTCCCGCTCATCATCGTCTCGGTGCTGTTCTACTTCACCGCGCGTGACGAGTCGAAGCTGCTCGCCCTCTCGAAGCCGGCGCACACGATCAACGTGATCGGCTACCAGTGGAGCTGGGGCTTCAACTACATCGAGGACGTCGACGGCGACGCGGTGACGCCGAAGGCGGGTGCGGTTCCCAAGGAGCTCGCCTCGATCCCGGACCGCTACACCAAGGACTTCCCCGCGGGCGCCGAGGGCGTCTACGAGAAGGGTGTCCCCGGCGACCGGAACCCGCAGACGGGCAACCCGGGCCCGACCCTGGTCCTCCCCGAGGGCGAGAAGGTCCGTTTCATCCTGTCGTCGAACGACGTGATCCACTCCTTCTGGGTGGTCCCCTTCCTGTTCAAGCAGGACGTCATCCCGGGCCACACCAACGTCTTCGAGGTCACCCCGTCCGAAAAGGGCACCTTCATGGGCAAGTGCGCCGAGCTCTGCGGCGTCGACCACTCCCGGATGCTCTTCAACGTCAAGGTGGTCTCGCCCCAGGAGTACAAGGCGTACCTGAAGGACCTGGCGGAGAAGGGGCAGACCGGCTTCCTCCCGGCCGGCATCAAGCAGACCGACCCGGCCCGGAATGCGGAGACGAACACACTGTGAGCATCCTCAACGAATCCCAGGGTGCCGCCGCAGCCGACTCGTACGAGAACGAGCTGCCGGTACGGCGCAAGCAGCCAGGCAACGTGGTCGTGAAGTGGCTCACCACCACCGACCACAAGACCATCGGCACGATGTACCTGCTCACGTCGTTCGTGTTCTTCATCATCGGCGGCGTGCTGGCTCTGTTCATGCGAGCCGAGCTGGCCCGTCCGGGCACGCAGATCATGTCGAACGAGCAGTTCAACCAGGCGTTCACGATGCACGGCACGATCATGCTGCTGATGTTCGCGACGCCGCTGTTCGCCGGTTTCGCGAACTGGATCATGCCGCTGCAGATCGGCGCGCCCGACGTGGCGTTCCCGCGGCTGAACATGTTCGCGTACTGGCTGTACCTCTTCGGCTCGACCATCGCGGTGGCCGGCTTCGTGACGCCGAACGGCGCCGCGGACTTCGGCTGGTTCGCCTACTCCCCGCTGTCGGACGCCGTCCGCTCGCCGGGCATCGGCGCCGACATGTGGATCATGGGTCTGGCGTTCTCGGGCTTCGGTACGATCCTCGGCTCGGTCAACTTCATCACCACGATCATCTGCATGCGCGCACCCGGCATGACGATGTTCCGCATGCCGATCTTCACCTGGAACGTGCTGCTGACCGGTGTCCTGGTCCTGCTGGCCTTCCCGGTGCTGGCCGCCGCGCTCTTCGCGCTGGAAGCCGACCGCAAGTTCGGTTCGCACATCTTCGACGCGGCCAACGGCGGCGCACTGCTGTGGCAGCACCTCTTCTGGTTCTTCGGACACCCAGAGGTGTACATCATCGCGCTGCCGTTCTTCGGGATCGTCTCCGAGATCATCCCGGTCTTCTCGCGCAAGCCGATGTTCGGTTACATCGGTCTGATCGCGGCGACGATCGCGATCGCCGGCCTCTCGGTGACCGTGTGGGCCCACCACATGTACGTCACCGGCGGTGTACTGCTGCCGTTCTTCTCCTTCATGACCTTCCTGATCGCGGTACCGACCGGTGTGAAGTTCTTCAACTGGATCGGCACCATGTGGAAGGGCTCGCTGTCCTTCGAGACTCCGATGCTGTGGACGATCGGCTTCCTGGTCACCTTCACCTTCGGTGGCCTGACCGGCGTGATCCTGGCCTCGCCCCCGATGGACTTCCACGTCTCCGACTCGTACTTCGTCGTCGCGCACTTCCACTACGTCGTCTTCGGCACCGTGGTCTTCGCGATGTTCGCGGGCTTCCACTTCTGGTGGCCGAAGTTCACGGGCAAGATGCTGGACGAGCGCCTCGGGAAGATCACCTTCTGGACGCTGTTCATCGGCTTCCACGGCACCTTCCTGGTGCAGCACTGGCTGGGCGCCGAGGGCATGCCGCGTCGTTACGCCGACTACCTCGCCGCCGACGGCTTCACCGCGCTGAACACGATTTCGACGATCAGCTCGTTCGTGCTCGGCCTGTCGATGCTGCCGTTCATGTACAACGTCTGGAAGACGGCGAAGTACGGCAAGAAGATCGAGGTCGACGACCCGTGGGGTTACGGCCGTTCGCTGGAGTGGGCGACGTCCTGCCCGCCGCCGCGGCACAACTTCCTCACCCTGCCGCGGATCCGCTCCGAATCCCCGGCGTTCGACCTGCACCACCCGGAGATCGCGGCCCTCGACCACCTCGAGGACCACACCGCCGGCGGCACCAAGGCGCTCACCGGTGACAAGGAGGCCGGCAAGTGAAGATCCAGGGCAAGATGTTCCTCTGGCTCTCCTTCTTCATCCTGGTCATGGCCATCGTGTATGGCGTGTGGTCGAAGGAGCCCGTCGGTACCACCGCGCTCTTCCTGGCCTTCGGCCTGAGCGTCATGATCGGCTACTACCTGGCCTTCACGGCCAAGCGCGTCGACGAGATGGCCCAGGACAACCTGGAGGCCGACGTCGCCGACGAGGCGGGCGAGCTGGGGTTCTTCTCCCCGCACAGCTGGCAGCCGCTCTCGCTGGCCATCGGTGGCGCCTTCGCCTTCATGGGCGTCGTCTTCGGCTGGTGGCTGATGTACTTCTCCGCTCCGCTGATCCTGATCGGTCTGTGGGGCTGGGTGTACGAGTACTACCGCGGTGAGAACCAGAACCAGTAGCAGCACCCCCGCGGCCCGGCCGCGCGGTACCCGGGGCCCGGACACCTCTTCGGAGGAGTCCGGGCCCCTCGTTTGCAGTCACCCGGCGCGCCGTAATTGTCATATCTTCATAGCGTTGGTTCCATGAAGCACTCACCGCGTCTTTGGACGGTACTCAGCTGCTCCCTGCTGGTCGCGTCCCTCGGGGCCGGCGCCACCGCATGCGGGTCCGGCGACAACCCGCTGTCCGCCCGCCCGTACGACGCGGGCGATCAGGTCGCCTTCAACCAGACCTCCGGCAGCCGTCCCGTGGACCCCGACCGGCCCCTCGAAATCACCGCCAAGAGTGGCGGCGGCCGGATCACCGACGTGACGGCCGTGGACACCCACGGGCGCCGCCTGGCAGGCGAACTGAGCGCCAAGGGCGACCGCTGGCACAACACCGCCCCGATGGCCGCAGGCGTTCGCTACACGGTCACCGTGAGCACCGAGGACGAGCGGGGCGCCCCGGGGCAGCGCACGCTGACCTTCGACACCACCCCGAGCAAGGGTGTCCTCAAGGTCGAATTCGGCCCGGAGGAGGGCAAGTACGGCGTCGGTCAGCCCCTCACCGCCGACCTCAACGAGCCGGTCAAGGACAAGGCCGCCCGCGCGGTCGTGGAACGGGGCCTGATCGTCGACGCCCCGCCCGGCGTCGAGGGTGCCTGGCACTGGGTGGACGACAAGAGGCTCCACTACCGCCCCAAGGAGTACTGGCCCGCCAACAGCGTGGTCTCCGTACGGAGCAACCTCGAAGGCATCAAGATCACCGACGAGCTCCACGGGTCCGTCTCCAAGCCGTTGAAGCTGGAGATCGGCGACCGCGTCGAGGTCACCACCGACGCCTCCTCGCACTGGCTCACGTTCAAGCGCAACGGAGAAGTGATCAACTCCATTCCGGTGACCACCGGCAAGCCCGGCTTCTCCACCCGCAACGGCATCAAGGTGGTGCTCGGGAAGCAGTACTACGTACAGATGCGCGGTGACACCGTCGGCATCGGTGGCAGCGAGTACTACAACCTGCCCGTCTACTGGGCCACCCGCGTCACCTGGAGTGGTGAATACGTCCACGCCGCGCCCTGGTCCGTGGGCTCGCACGGCTATGCCAACGTCAGCCACGGCTGCACGGGCATGAGCACCGGCAACGCCGCCTGGTTCTACGAGAACATCACCGAGGGCGACATCGTCCAGGTGATCAACAGCATCGGCGACGACATGGACATCTTCGGCAACGGCTTCGGCGACTGGAACATGGACTGGAAGGACTGGCGCCAGGGCAGCGCCCTGCTCAAGGGCACCCAGGAAGGCCGCAGTCCGATGGACCAGACCCGCCTGCGGCCCACGGTCTGACGCGAGAGGCGAGGGCCCCGCGAGGGCCTACGGCGATCCGTAGGCCCGCGGGAACTCCCTCAGGCGGCCGAGGAGGACAGCCTGGCCCGCAGCAGACCCGCCAGGGCGTCCGCGAACTCCACCGGATCCACCGGAAGGGTCACGGCGGCGTCCGCGCGGCTCCACGTGGCCAGCCAGGCGTCCTGGGGACGCCCCATCAGCAGCAGCACCGGCGGACACCGGAAGATCTCGTCCTTGATCTGCCGGCACACACCCATGCCCCCGGCCGGAACCGCCTCGCCGTCCAGCACGCACACGTCGATGCCGCCCGCGTCCAGTGCCGTCAGGACCGCCGGCAGCGTCGCGCACTCCAGGAACTCCACCGGCGGCAGGTCGGCGGCCGGCCTGCGCCCTGCCGCCAGCCGCACCTGCTCCCGGGTGCCCGCGTCGTCGCTGTAGACCAGAACCCGCGCAGTCGCCCGCATTTCGTTCCTCCACGTGTCCCGTGAATCACGTTGCTGTTGCGCGGGATGCTACTCCTCCCGATGCGCTGTCAACATCGGTTCCGACACCCTCGCCCGAGACGCTCATTGGCTCATCTGATGGGCCGTTCGGGCCTTGCACACGCCCCTGACACTCCGAACGGCACCCCCCGGGGTGAGGGCGGGATAAGCGACCGACATAATGTCGGTCGTGGCGACAGCAACGACAGTAGATACCGGGCACGCGCACCCGACGGTCAACCGGCCGAACCTCGTCAGCGTCGGAACCATCATCTGGTTGAGTTCCGAGCTGATGTTCTTCGCGGCCCTCTTCGCGATGTACTTCACCCTGCGATCCGTGACAGGCCCCGAGTACTGGACAGAGCAGGCTTCGGCCTTGAATCTGCCCTTCTCGGCGACGAACACGACGATCCTGGTGCTTTCCTCGCTCACCTGCCAGCTCGGCGTATTCGCAGCCGAGCGCGGTGACGTGAAGAAGCTCCGGACGTGGTTCATCATCACGTTCGTCATGGGTGCGATCTTCATTGGCGGCCAGGTGTTCGAGTACACCGAGCTGGTCAAGCACGAGGGCATGAGCCTCTCGTCCGGTCCGTACGGCTCGGTCTTCTACTTGACCACGGGCTTCCACGGTCTGCACGTGACGGGCGGCCTCATCGCCTTCCTGCTGGTCCTCGGCCGGACGTACGCGGCCAAGAGGTTCACCCACGAACAGGCCACGTCGGCCATCGTCGTGTCCTACTACTGGCACTTCGTCGATGTCGTCTGGATCGGCCTCTTCGCCACGATCTACCTGATCAAGTAGCGAACACGTCACCGGGCCCGACCCGGCACTCCATCCAGACACACCGACGCAGAAGATCCTGACACCGGGGTAATCCGTGAAAAAGCTCTCCGCACGACGACGCCATCCGCTGGCGGCGGTCGTCGTTCTACTCTTCGCGCTGGCGGCCACTGGGGGGCTGTACGCCGCCTTTGCTCCCGCGGGCAAGGCGCAGGCCGATGAAACCGCCCAGTCCCTCGCCATCGAGGAGGGCAAGAAGCTCTACGCCGTGGGTTGCGCAAGCTGCCACGGAACCGGCGGTCAGGGTTCCTCTGACGGCCCGAGCCTGGTCGGCGTCGGCTCCGCGGCCGTCGACTTCCAGGTGAGCACGGGCCGCATGCCCGCCCAGCAGCCCGGCGCCCAGGTGCCGAAGAAGCCGAACATCTACACCCAGGCGCAGATCGACCAGCTGGCCGCGTACATCGCGTCGCTCGGCGCCGGTCCGATCACGCCGACCGAGAAGCAGTACGACCCGGCGGGTGCCGACGTCGCCAACGGTGGTGAGCTGTTCCGCAACAACTGCGCGCAGTGTCACAACTTCACCGGCGAGGGCGGCGCCCTGACGAACGGCAAGTACGCCCCCAACCTTGAGGACGTCTCGCCGAAGCACATCTACGAGGCCATGCAGACCGGCCCGCAGAACATGCCCTCCTTCCCCGACAGCACCCTGCCGGAGAAGCAGAAGAAGGACATCATCGCGTACCTGGAGAACGTGAACGGCGAGAAGTCGACCAGCCCCGGTGGCCTGAAGCTCGGTGGCCTCGGCCCCGTCTCCGAGGGTCTGTTCGGCTGGATCTTCGCCCTGGGTGCGTTGATCGCTGTCGCCGTCTGGGTCGCGGCCCACACCGCTAAGGCCAAGAAGTCATGAGTAGCCAAGAGATTCCCGAAGAGAAGCACCTGCCGAGCGAGCAGGGCGACGCCCACCACGGTGGCGTAGCAGTGGCGGACGACCCGTTCGCCGACCCGGGCCTGCCGGTCCACAAGCCCCGCATCCAGGACATCGACGAGCGGGCGGCGAAGCGCTCCGAGCGCACCGTCGCGATGCTGTTCACGATCTCGATGCTGGCCACGATCGCCTTCATCGCGTCCTACGTGATCTTCCCGGTCGACAAGATCGTGTACATCTTCCCGCTCGGGAAGATCAGCGCGCTCAACTTCTCGCTGGGCATGACGCTGGGCACGGCGCTCTTCTGCATCGGCGCGGGAGCGGTCCACTGGGCCCGCACCCTGATGTCCGACGTCGAGGTCGCCGCGGACCGCCACGAGATCGCCGCTCCGCCGGAGGTCAAGGCGCAGGTCCTGCAGGACTTCCGCGACGGCGCCAACGAGTCCGGCATCGCCCGTCGCCCGCTGATCCGCAACACGCTGCTGGGTGCGCTGGCCATGCTGCCGCTCTCCGCCGTCGTGATCATGCGTGACCTGGGCCCGCTGCCCGAGAAGAAGCTGCGCACGACCCTGTGGGCCAAGGGCAAGCTGCTCATCAACCAGAACACGATGGAGCCGCTGCGTCCCGAGGACGTCGTCGTCGGGTCGCTGACGTTCGCCATGCCGGAAGGCCTGGACGAGCACCAGCATGACTTCCAGGTCCAGATCGCCAAGGCCGCCCTGATGATCGTCCGCATCCAGCCGGACGACATCAAGGACAAGCAG
This sequence comes from Streptomyces sp. NPDC054849, assembly GCF_053610945.1. Taxonomy (NCBI): domain Bacteria; kingdom Bacillati; phylum Actinomycetota; class Actinomycetes; order Kitasatosporales; family Streptomycetaceae; genus Streptomyces; species Streptomyces sp. NPDC054849. The sequence goes on along the minus strand of NZ_JBSGZI010000033.1, from coordinate 60,869 downwards.
GAGCTGGAGTGGTCCCACGACGGGATCGTGGCCTACTCCAAGATCTGCACCCACGTCGGCTGCCCGATCAGCCTGTACGAGCAGCAGACGCACCACGTGCTCTGCCCGTGCCACCAGTCCACCTTCGACCTCTCCGACGGCGCCCGTGTCATCTTCGGCCCGGCCGGTCACGCGCTTCCGCAGCTGCGGATCGGCGTGAATGACGAAGGCTTCCTCGAAGCGCTCGGCGACTTCGAAGAGCCCGTCGGTCCTGCCTTCTGGGAGCGCGGATGAGCACCCCCGTCAACAACAAGCGCAAGGCGCCGGCCGGCGAGCGCGTAGCGGACTGGGCGGACGGCCGCCTGGGCATCTACGGGCTGGCCAAGGCCAACATGCGCAAGATCTTCCCGGACCACTGGTCCTTCATGCTGGGCGAGATCTGCCTCTACAGCTTCATCATCATCATCCTCACGGGTGTGTACCTGACGCTGTTCTTCCACCCGAGCATGAACGAGGTGGAGTACCACGGCTCGTACGTGCCGATGCAGGGCGTCCTGATGTCCGAGGCCTTCGCCTCGACCCTGGACATCAGCTTCGACGTCCGCGGTGGCCTGCTGATCCGTCAGATCCACCACTGGGCCGCGCTGATCTTCGTCGCGGCGATGATCGTGCACATGATGCGCGTCTTCTTCACCGGCGCGTTCCGCAAGCCGCGTGAGGTCAACTGGATCTTCGGCTTCCTGCTGCTGGTCCTCGGCATGTTCACCGGCTTCACCGGCTACTCGCTGCCGGACGACCTGCTCTCGGGTACCGGTGTCCGCTTCATGCAGGGCGCCATCCTGTCCGTCCCGGTCGTCGGCACGTACCTGTCGATGTTCCTGTTCGGCGGGGAGTTCCCGGGCGGCGACTTCGTCGCGCGGTTCTACTCGGTGCACATCCTGCTGCTGCCCGGCATCATGATGGGCCTGCTCGTGGCCCACCTGATCCTGGTCTTCTACCACAAGCACACCCAGTTCGCGGGTCCCGGCAAGACGAACAACAACGTCGTCGGCATGCCGCTGCTGCCGGTCTACATGGCCAAGGCGGGAGGCTTCTTCTTCCTGGTCTTCGGCGTCATCTCGGCCGTCGCGGCGATCGCCACGATCAACCCGATCTGGGCGCTCGGCCCGTACCGCCCGGACCACGTGTCCACCGGTGCGCAGCCCGACTGGTACATGGGTATGCCGGAAGGCCTGATCCGAGCCATGCCCGGCTGGGAGATCAACCTGTGGGGCCACACGCTCGTCCTGGGCGTGTTCATCCCGCTGCTGCTCTTCCCGCTGGTACTGGGTGCGATCGCCGTCTGGCCCTTCATCGAGTCCTGGGTCACCGGGGACAAGCGCGAGCACCACATCCTGGACCGCCCGCGCAACGTCCCGACCCGTACGGCCTTCGGTGTCGCCTGGATCGCGGAGTACATCGTGCTCCTGATCGGCGGTGGAAACGACATGTTCGCGCAGTACTTCCACCTCTCGATCAACGCGATCACCTGGTTCGTCCGGATCGGCTTCTTCGTCGTCCCGGTCCTCGCCTTCATCGTCACCAAGCGGATCTGCCTCGGCCTCCAGCGCCGGGACCACGACAAGGTGCTGCACGGTCGCGAGACCGGCATCATCAAGCGTCTGCCGCACGGTGAGTTCGTCGAGGTCCACGAGCCGCTCCCGCAGGGCCAGCTGCACAAGCTCACCGCGCACGAGCAGTACAAGCCGGTCGAGATCGGCCCGACGGTCGACGAGAACGGTGTCGAGCGCAAGGTGAAGGCGATGGAGAAGCTGCGCGCGAAGCTCAGCAAGGGCTTCTACGCGGAGAACAACCAGATTCCGAAGCCCACGGTGGAGGAGTACAAGGAGATCCAGGCCGGCCACGGCCACCACTGATCCCCTGCACCACTGCATGAGGGACTGATTTCGGTCAGTCCTGGTGTCGCCACGGCGAGAGCCCCGTCCAGTGTCTGGACGGGGCTCTTTGCCGTCTCCGGGGCTGGATAGGCTGAAGCCCTTCCCATTCGACGTGGGCGGCGAGTACGGGGGCGGCCCACTAGCACAGGAGCGGACCATGAACGTTGTGACCCCGGCAGGCGGCGACAGCGTGGCGGCCCGTGGCTGGCCGGGCGTTCTCGACGCCCTGCTGACCGGTCAGGACCTGAGCGCCGACGACACCGCCTGGGCCATGGACCGGATCATGCGCGGGGAGGCCACCGACGCCCAGATCGCCGGATTCACCGTCGCGCTGCGGGCCAAGGGGGAGACGGTCGCAGAGATCAACGGCCTCGTACGGGCCATGTACGCGCACGCCAACCTGATCGAGGTGCCGGGCCGGACGGTGGACATCGTCGGCACGGGCGGCGACGGGGCCAAGACGGTGAACATCTCGACGATGTCGGCGGTCGTGGTGGCCGGTACCGGTGCCAAGGTGGTCAAGCACGGGAACCGGGCCGCGTCCTCGGCGAGCGGGTCCTCGGACGTCCTGGAGAAGCTGGGCGTCAACCTCGACCTCAGCACGGCGCGGGTGGTCGAGGTCGCCGAGGAGGCCGGCATCACCTTCTGCTTCGCCGTGAAGTTCCACCCGGCGCTGCGGCACGTGGCCGGGGCGCGCAGGGAACTGGGCATCCGCACCACCTTCAACATCCTCGGCCCGCTGACCAACCCGGCCCGCGTACGGGCCCAGGCGACGGGCGTCGCCGACCCCCGGATGGCCCCCATCGTGGCGGGCGTTCTCGCCGAGCGGGGCTCGTCCGCGCTGGTCTTCCGCGGGGACGACGGCCTGGACGAACTGACCACGACGGCGACCTCGCGCATCTGGTGGGTCCGCGACGGCAAGGTGTCGGAGCAGCGCTTCGACCCGCGCGACGTCGGCATCGACCTGGTCGACGTCTCGGCCCTGGCCGGCGGGGACCCCTCGTACAACGCGGACGTGGCGCGCCGCCTGCTGGCGGGCGAGAGGGGCCCGGTCCGCGACGCGGTGCTGCTGAACTCGGCGGCCGCCCTGGTGGCGCTGGACCCCGGTCCGGGCACCCTGGAGGAGCAGCTCGCGGCCGGCATCACCCGCGCGGCGGAGTCGGTCGACTCGGGTGCGGCGAGGGCGGCCCTGGAGCGCTGGGTGGCCGCCAGTAACGCCTGATTCGGTTGATTGTTTCGAGCCGAGACCCCGGTCCGCATGGCGGACCGGGGTCTTGCGCTCGGGGGATCATGTGGCAGGATGCAGACCAGGTCACGAGTGACAGCGTTTAGGCCCCGGCTTGCTGTCCGGCAACCCTCCTTCCGTGGCGGGGTGCCCCGGGTGATGACCAGGTCGTAGGCAGCAAGGCCTACGGCAAGCGCGGATCCCTCGAAACCAGGGGTCCTGGTCTTCTCGAGGAGCGTTTTTCCGTGAGCAAGCGAATGCGATAGGGCGACTCCGCCCCACCTTCACCCCTCGGACCAGGGTCGTTTCCGCGTACCCGCGCGTCGACCGGTCCGAGGAACCTCCCGTACCCCGGACGGCCGCCGAGCCGTACCCGCGTACGGGCACACCGAAGCCATTCAGCCCTGCCTGCCGGGAGATTCCGCCATGTCCGCATCCCTGAGCGCCACCGCCGTGGCCACCGCCGCCACCGCCGTCGGCCCCTCCTGCGCCTCCACCGTCGACCCCGCCGCCGACCCTGCCTGCGCCGAGCCGCTGCCGGTCCTCGGCCGGGACGTCACCGTCCCGCTCGTCACCGGCGGCGAGGTCACCTACGCGGCCCTCGACTACGCCGCCAGCGCCCCCGCCCTGCAGCGGGTCTGGGACGACGTGGCCGCGTACGCCCCGTACTACGGCAGCGTGCACCGCGGAGCCGGCTACCTCTCGCAGCTCTCCACCGACCTCTTCGAGCAGAGCCGAGCCACCGTCGCCCGGTTCCTCGACTGCCGCCCCTGCGACCAGGTCGTCTTCACCCGGTCCACCACCGACTCCCTGAACCTGCTCGCCTCCGTGCTCCCCGCCGACTGCCAGGTCTTCGTCTTCGAGACCGAGCACCACGCCTCGCTGCTGCCGTGGACGAACGCGCAGGTCACCTACCTCAACGCCCCGCGCACCCCGGACGAGGCCGTCGCCACCCTGGAGCGGGCGCTGGCCGACCGCGACCCCTACGGCCCGGCGCTCGTGTGCGTGACCGGCGCGTCCAACGTCACCGGTGAACTGTGGCCGGTCAGGGAACTCGCCGCCGCCGCGCACGCCCACGGCGCGCGGATCGTGCTGGACGCCGCCCAACTGGCCCCGCACCACCCCGTATCCGTACAGGACCTGGACGTGGACTGGGTGGCCTTCTCCGGGCACAAGCTTTACGCGCCGTTCGGCTCGGGCGTGCTCGCAGGTCGTGCGGACTGGCTGCAGGAGGCGCAGCCCTACCTGGCCGGCGGCGGGGCCTCCCGCACGGTGGCCCGGCGCGAGGACGGCGGAGTGGACGTCGAGTGGCACACCACGGTCGCCCGCCACGAGGCAGGCTCCCCGAACGTCATCGGCGTCTACTCCATCGCCTCGGCCTGCAAGGCCCTGACCGAGGCGGGCTTCGAGAACCTGGTCGCCCGGGAGCGCCACCTCATCGCGAAGGTCCGCACCGGCTTGGCCGACGTCCCGGCGGTGCGCGTGCTGTCCCTGTTCGGCGACGACGCGCCGCGGGTCGGCGTCATCTCGTTCGTGGTGGACGGCTGGAACAGCTCCCACTTCGCGGCGGCCCTGTCCGCGGAGTACGGGATCGGCGTCCGCGACGGCCTGTTCTGCGCCCACCCGCTGGTCCGCACCCTGCTGGGCAGCGAGCCGCAGGCCCAGGGCGAGTGCGGCGCCCCGGAGGCCGCCCCGGGCGAGCGCTCCCTGAACGCGATCCGCGTCAGCTTCGGCGCCGGCACCCCCGACGAGCACGTGGAGCGGTTCGTGCGGGCGGTGAGGGAACTCGTCGCGGACGGCGCCAAGTGGCAGTACCGCACGGAGGAGGGCCGCTGCGTCCCCGCCGTCTGACGGGCTGGAGCTCATGACGTACTGGGATCCGATACCGCCGGTCCGGGCCATTACCCCTGCGGGGGGCTTGGCGGTGTGGGTGGGGCGGGGCCCGCACGAGGATCTCCTCGGCTCGCGGGTTCCCCTGCGGGGGCTTGGCGGTGTGGGGGTGGGGCGGGGCCCCGCACGAGGATCTCCTCGGCTCGCGCACTTGGCAGTGGCTGCGCCGTGCGGCCTGGGTTGCGCGCTCGTCCTGCGGGGACCCTCCTGCGTGTCCCCGCCCCACGGCCGGCTTCGGCAGTGCGAGGGAGCCCCTTCGGTGTTCCGGGCGGAGGGGAGTGGGGATGTGGCGGGGTGTCCCCGCAGGACGAGCGCGCAACCCAGGCCGCACAGCCGGGACATGCCCGCAGGCGCGAGCCGAGGAGATACCCCGGCGCAGCCCCACGGACCGACCCTTATTGGTGGGCCGCAGCATTCATTGGGCCGAGCCGCCCGCAGGGCGACTGGCGCGAGCCGAGGAGACACCCCGGCGCAGCCTCACGGGCCGACCCCTGTCGGCGGGCCGCAGGACTTCTTGGGTGCCGGCCGGGATCCCGCTCAGGGCACCATTTCAGCCCCGCCGGCGTTTGAGGCGCGCCGAAGCCAGGGCCGCGTGGCCCTGGGGGCGGGGGTGCAAGGCCCGAGCCGTACCGCAGACCTCGCCGGAGGCGCTACGCGTCCAGGCCGATGGCGAAGGCGGCTTCCAGGTCGTGCTGGGAGTACGTACGGAACGCCACGTGGGTGTCCGTCGCCTCGACGCCCGGGATCTTGCTGATGCGGCCGGGGATGATGTCCGCCAGGTTCTCGTGGCGGGCCACGCGGACCAGCGCGATCAGGTCGTACGTCCCCGTGACGGAGTAGACCTCGCTGACACTGTCCAGCGCGGCGATGGACTCGGCGATCTCGGGGATGCGGTCCACGCTGGTCTTGATGAGCACGATCGCGGTGATCACGGCTGACTGTCTCCCTCGATGGCCGTCGCTGGTCGCTCCACTCTAGTCGTACGCCGATACCGCGCCCACGCGCAGAGGAAGCCGAGCGAGAAGCCCACCAGGTGGGCCAGATAGGCGACCCCCGGCCCGCTCTCCGCCCGGTGCGCCGCCACCCATTGGAGGGCGAACCAGAACAGCAGCACGAGCCACGCCGGGAACCGCAGCGGCAGGAAGAAGAGGAACGGGAACAGGCTCGTCACCCGCGCCCGCGGCAGCAGGTAGAGGAAGGCGCCCAGAACGGCCGAGATGGCTCCGGACGCCCCCACCAGGGTCTGCGAGGAATCGGTGTTGGCCGCCGCGTACGCCGCCAGGGCCAGGTATCCCGTGCAGATGTAGAAGACGAGGAAGGCCGGGCGGCCCATCCGCTCCTCCGCCATGGCGCCGAAGACGTAGAGGAAGAGCATGTTCCCCAGCAGGTGCAGCCAGCTGCCGTGGACGAACAGCGCGGTCAATGGGGTCAGCCAGACGCGGGGGGCGCCTGCGAAGAGCTCGTCCGGGACCACACCCCAGCGCCGGAAGTACGCGGTCCCGGCGGTCAGCAGCTCGTCCCCCGTCCCGTAGACAGGGTTGAGGCCCGACGCCGGGCCGAGCACGAACACCACACCGCAGCCGGCGATCAGCGCATGGGTGACCACCGGTCCCCGGGCTGCCTCGCGTACGGCCCGCCACCTTACGATCATGTGACAGAGCATGACGCAACGGAACCCACCTGAAGCGGTGGCAGGCCGTAGGGTTACGAGCTGCAGTCCGCCTGCAGGCGCATACGGCTGCGCGGACGGCTTTAATTGAATCAGCTACGAAGGAGAGAGCGGCCTGATGACGGTTCCCCTGCCGACCGACACCACCCGGTGGCGCTGCACCCTGTGCGGCAACCTCACGCGCTTCGACGTCACCCGTTCGTCGAAGGTCGTGGAGTACGTCCACCTGGACCTCGCCGGGGAGCCCAAGGTCGAGGAGCGCGAGGTGGTCAATGAGACCATCGAGTCGGTCCGCTGCCGCTGGTGCAACGCGGTGGACCAGATCGAACTCGTGGACAGGCCGGGCGCGGACTCCTGACGGAGCCGCACCCACAGGAAGATCACGGTAGGGGTGACGGATTGTGGAGCCAGCAAGCGGCGCTGAGCCGGCCGACGCGGCCGGCGACGCCGCCGAGGCACTCGACCGCCCGCTGCCGGAAGGTGTGCGGCGCCGGGTCGTCGCGCTCGTCTCGGACGCCTTCGGCGGACTGACGGTCGCGGACCTCCCGGCGCAGCTGCGCCAGTACGCCCGGTTCACCCCCACCCGGCGCGCCAAGTTCGCGGGCAACGCCATGGCCGCGGCGGTCGAGACCGACTCCGTGTTCCGCAGCCGGGTCGCCGAGAAGCTGCGCGAGGCCCAGGCGGACCTGGCCGGGGCGCTGGAGGCCGGCGCCCCGCCGGCCGCCGCGGATCCGCTGGACGTGGCGGCCGCCGCGTTCATCCTGCGGCCGGCCGGCTGGGTCAAGCTGGTGGCCGCCGCGGGCGAGGAGGCGCAGCGCGCCGACGCCGAGCGGGTCGGCGAGGAGACCCGGCGCGAGCTGGAGCGCCTGCGCGAGGAGCTGACCCACGTACGGGAACTGCAGCGCACGGGCGGCGAGCAGGTGCGGGCCGAGCTGGAATCGGCCCGCAAGGAGGCCGAATCGCTTCAGCGCAAGCTGCGCAGCGCGCTGAGCGACGTCAAGCGCGGCGAGGCGGCCCTGCGCAAGGTGAACGCCGAGATCGACGGGATCCGCGGCGATGCGGCCACCCGCGTGGCCGCCGCCGAGAGCGAGAGCCGGCGGCTCAAGTCGCGCCTCTCGGAGGTGGAGACGGCGCTGGAGACCTCGCGCCGGGCCACCCGAGAGGGACGCAGCATCGAGGACATGCGGCTGCGGCTGCTGCTGGACACCGTGCTGGACGCCGCCCAGGGGTTGCGCCGAGAGCTGGCCCTGCCGCCCGTCTCGACGCGGCCGGCCGACACCGTGGAGGCGGTGGAGCCGGGCCGGATGACGCCGAAGGACATCGCGGCGCGCGCCCTGTCGGAGACCGATCCGGCGCTGCTGGACCAGTTGCTGGCGCTGCCTCAGGCGCACCTGGTGGTCGACGGCTACAACGTGACCAAGACCGGCTATCCGACGATGCCGCTGGAGAAGCAGCGGCTGCGGCTGCTGGGCGGGCTGTCGATGCTGGCCGCGCAGACGGGCGCGGAGATGACCTGTGTCTTCGACGGGGCGGAGCTGGCGGCCCCGGTGCTGCTCGCGCCGCCGCGCGGGGTGCGGGTGCTGTTCTCCAAGGCCGGGGTGACGGCGGACGAGCTGATCCGCCAGCTGGTGCGTGCGGAGCCGCCGGGCCGGCCGGTGGTCGTGGTCTCCACGGACCGCGAGGTCGCCGACGGGGTGGCCAAGGCGGGCGCCCGGCCCGTGACGTCCGCTTTGTTGCTGAAGCGGCTTTCGCGCGTTTCGTAACTCCTGGCCCGAATGCCTGAATTGGCAGGGGTCGCAGGGAACATACCGTCAAGTGCTCTGCACAGAGCGTGCGCTGTAGGTAAAGAACCTGGTAGGAGAGCGAGTTTTTTGCCGACAGGATTTGAACTGATCACAGCTGGGTCACTAGGGTCTGGTCAAACCTTCGTGCGGTAGATCACTCATTCGGGGTGGCGGCGGAGGTGCTGCCGAGTTGCGTTCTTCGGCGGCTCGAGGAAGAAGGAGCTCGCCTTCGTGGCGTCCCACCGTCGACCCAAGCAGCCGACCCGCGCTCGTGTGACCGTGATCACCGCCGCTGCGGCCGCGGCCGTCGCATTCTCCTCCCAGGGAGCCTCCGCCGCTCCGGCGAAGCCGGGCAAGGACGAGGTCAAAACCCAGGTTGACGCCCTCTACGAAGAGGCGGAGCAGGCCACCGAGAAGTTCAACGGGGCCAAGGAGCGCCAGGAGAAGCTCGAAAAGGAGATCGGGCAGATCCAGGACCAGGTCGCGCGCGGCCAGGGCGAGCTCAACGACCTGCGCAGCGCGCTCGGTTCGATGGCCAGCGCCCAGTACCGCAACGGCGGCATCGACCCCTCCCTCGCGCTCCTCCTCTCCGAGGACCCCGACAGCTACCTCGACAAGGCCTCCTCCCTGGAGCACTTGAGCGGCAAGCAGGTCGAGTCGGTCCAGCGGATCCAGGCCAAGCAGCGCACCCTCGCGCAGCAGCGCCAGGAGGCCGCCGGCAAGCTGGCCGACCTCGACGCCACCCGCAAGGAGCTCGGCGAGAAGAAGAAGGTCTCGCAGGACAAGCTCGCCGAGGCCCAGGCCCTCCTCAACACCCTGACCGCGCAGGAGCGTGCGGCGCTCAAGGACGAGGAGACGCGCGCCAGCCGCGCCGACGGCCAGCGGGTCGACCTCGGCAACGTCAAGGCCTCGGGTCGCGCCGGGGCCGCCCTCGCCGCCGCCAAGACCAAGCTGGGCAGTGCGTACATATCCGGCGAAGAGGGCCCCAACGCCTTCGACTGCTCGGGTCTGACCCAGTGGGCGTACAAGCAGGCCGGCGTCAGCATCTCCCGTGTCACCTACACCCAGGCGAACGACGGCACCCGCATCAGCAAGAGCCAGCTTCAGCCCGGTGACCTGGTCTTCTTCTACGGAGACCTGCACCACGTCGGCCTGTACGCGGGCAACAACATGACCCTGCACGCCTCCAACCCGCGCGGCGGCGTCAAGTACGAATCGCTGGACAACATGCCGTTCCAGTTCGGCGTCCGCATCAGCTGACCCCTCCGCACGCCGCACCCCCGCTCCGGAACGCGCCGTACGCCGCCCATCCGGGCGAATTCCGAGGCCGCGCTCTGACCGCACGCCCCGCCGGTGACCTGCGTCTCCTGCGGGGCGTCGCCGTGTCCGCCCTCCGGCGGTCGTTGGCCGGTGTGTGGCCGCGCCGCTACTGTCTGCCAGCGCGGACCCGGCACACGGCCGTCCACGGGGGGCGGACCCGGGCCACGCACAGCGGAAGGGAGCGGTTTCACGTGGCGTCCCATCGCCGGCCCGGGCTCGGCAGCCTCGACCGGAACACGAAGGTCACCGTCCTCACCGCCGCCGCGGCCACGGCCGCGGCCGCCATGACGGGCGCGCCGGCGAGCGCGGCCCCCGGCCTGCCGCACGAGCCCGGCGGCGCGGCGAGAACCGGCATCAGCGCCCAGGTCGACCGGCTCTTCGAGGAGGCCGAGCAGGCCACCGAGCGCTTCAACGAGGCGGGCGAGAAGGCCGGCCGGCTCCGCGTCGAGGTCGACCGGGCCCAGGACGCGGTCGCCCGCGGTCAGGAGCGCATCAACACCATGCGGGGTGTCCTCGGCACCTTCGCCGGGGCCCAGTACCGCAGTGGCGGCATCGACCCCGCCGTCGGGCTGATGCTGGCCGAGGACCCCGACGCGTACCTGGAACAGGCCGCCGCCCTGGACCGGCTGACCGGCCGCCAGGCCCGCCGGCTCGACGAACTCCGCGAGGAGCAGCGCCGGCTCGGCCAGGAGCGCCAAGAGGCCTCCCGCAAACTCGCCGAACTCGACGCCCTGCGCTCCGACGTGGCCCGGCACAAGCGATCCGTCACCGCGAAGCTCGCGGCCGCCCGGCGCCTGCTCAACGCGATGCCGTCCGAGGAGCGCGCCGATTTCGAGCGCTCCTCGCGTTCCGGCGGCCGGCCCGACGCGTTGCCCGAGCTGCCCTCCGCCGGCCCCGGCTCGGGCCGCGCCGCGACCGCCGTGATGGCGGCCCGGGCCGCGGTCGGCCGCCCGTACGTCTGGGGCTCCACCGGCCCCACCGGCTTCGACTGCTCCGGTCTGATGGTCTGGTCGTACCGGCAGGCGGGCGTCTCGCTGCCGCGCACCTCGCAGGCACAGCGGTACGCCGGCCGGCAGGTGCCGCTCTCGCAGGCGCGCCCCGGCGACCTGGTGACGTACCGCTCGGACGCCAGCCACGTCGGCATGTACGTCGGCAACGGCCAGGTGGTGCACGCCCCGTATCCGGGGGCCCGGGTCCGCTACGACCCCGTCGGGATGATGCCGGTGTCCTCCGTGACCCGCCCCTGATCCCGCAGGGCGCGCGCGTACGATCGGCGGATGCCCCGGGCCCGATCCGTCCTCCCCGTCGTCCCCCTCCTGCCGCTTCTGCCGCTCCTGCTGTGCCTGCTCCTGACCGCGTGCGGCGGGCCGGGCTCCCCCCGGGACACCGGCGAGCAGGACGTCCGGCAGGCCGTGGCCGCGTGGTCGCGGGTACCACCGCAGCGGCTCGCCGGGATCCCGCTGGAGGACTGGTCGTACGAGGTCTCCTCGGTCCGGCGGGACGGCGCGCGGGCCACCGCCCGGGCCGAACTGCGCTACCGGCTGGCCGGCCACGACAGCGCGCCGGCCGGCTCGGCGCGGGAGCTCTCCCTCGCCGGGGACAACGGGCACTGGCGGGTCACCGCCGACCGGCCCGCACCCGGCGCCCTGCCCCAGCTCTGGGACCAGGGGCCGGTGACGGTGGTCAAGGGAGCACACTCCCTGGTGCTGGGCGGCGAAGGGCAGCCCCCCGCGACCCTCTCCGGGATCGCCGCCGAGGCCGACCGGGCCGTGCCCGCGGTGAGCGCCGCCTGGCCGAAGCCCTGGGCGGGGCGGGTGGTGGTGCTCGTCCCCGGCTCCCTGGAGCGGATGGCGCAGCTGCTCGGCCGGCCGGCCGACGCCTACCGGGGCATGGGCGCCGTCACCACGGGGCGGGTGGGCGCCGGACCGGCCCCGGCCGACCGGGTGGTGGTCAACCCGGAGGCGTACCCGCAGCTGACGGAACAGGGCCGCCGGGTCATCCTGACCCACGAGGCCACCCATGTGGCCACGCGCGCCGCGACCACCGCCACCACCCCGCTGTGGCTCTCCGAAGGCTTCGCGGACTGGGCGGCGTACCGCGGCGGCGGGAGCACCCCCGTCCAGGCCGCACCGACGCTGGCCCGGGCCGTGCGGCGCGGCGAGCTGCCGGCCGGGCTTCCCCCGGACGAGGCGTTCTCCTTCGGCGGCGACCCCGAGGCACTGGCCCGTGCGTACGAGGGGGCATGGCTGGCCTGCCGGCTCATCACGCAGAAGTGGGGGGACGCGGGGCTGGTCCGGCTGTACGAGGCGGCGGGCCGGGATCCGCTTCCCGTCGCGCTGGGCGCTGCCCTGGGCACCGACGTCCCCGAGCTCACCCGGGCCTGGCAGGAGTCCCTGCGTGCCGACCTGGGCTGAGCAGGTAGTGTCGACGGGCCATGCACAAGACGCTGATCGTGACCAACGACTTCCCGCCGCGACCGGGCGGCATCCAGGCCTTCCTGCACAACATGGCGCTGAGACTGGATCCCGACCGGATCGTCGTCTACGCCTCCATGTGGAAGCACGGCGAGGAGGGCCGCGAGGCCACCGCGGCCTTCGACGCGCAGCAGCCGTTCCAGGTGGTCCGCGACCGTACGACGATGCTGCTGCCGACCCCGCGCGTGACGCGGCGGGCGGTCGGCCTGCTGCGCGAACACGGCTGTGAGTCCGTGTGGTTCGGGGCGGCGGCCCCGCTCGGCCTGATGGGCCCGGCGCTGCGGCGGGCGGGCGCGCGGCGGATCGTGGCGACCACCCACGGGCACGAGGCGGGCTGGGCCCAGCTGCCGGCCGCGCGGCAGCTGCTGCGGCGGATCGGCGAGGGCACGGACACGCTGACCTACCTGGGGGAGTACACCCGCTCGCGGATCGCCTCGGCGCTGACGGAACGGGCGGCGGCCCGGATGGTCCAACTGCCGCCGGGAGTGGACGAGAAGACCTTCCACCCGGAGTCGGGCGGGGCGGAGGTCCGGGCCCGGCTCGGGCTGACGGACCGACCGGTCGTCGTCTGCGTCTCCCGGCTGGTGCCGCGCAAGGGGCAGGACACGCTGATCCGGGCGATGCCGCGGATCCTGGCGGCCGTGCCGGACGCGGTGCTGCTGGTCGTGGGCGGCGGGCTGTACGAGGCGGACCTGCGGGCGCTGGCCGTCTCGACGGGGGTCGCGGACTCCGTGGTCTTCACGGGAGCGGTCCCGTGGGAGGAACTGCCCGCCCACTACGGCGCGGGGGACGTCTTCGCCATGCCGTGCCGGACCCGGCGGGGCGGACTGGACGTGGAGGGGCTCGGAATCGTCTACCTGGAGGCCTCGGCGACGGGCCTGCCGGTGATCGCGGGAGACTCGGGCGGGGCGCCGGACGCGGTGCTGGACGGCGAGACGGGCTGGGTCGTGCGGGGCGGCTCCGCCGAGGACGCAGCGGACCGCATCGTCGCCCTGCTGCGGGACCCGGAACTGCGCCGCCGGATGGGCGAGCGCGGCCGGGCGTGGGTCGAGGAGAAGTGGCGCTGGGACCTGCTGGCGGACCGCCTGCGCGAGCTGCTCTGACCCTGCGGCGTGGTGCGGCGGCGCTGCCCCCGCACCCCGGCACCCCCGCACCCCCGCACCCCCGCGCCCCCGCACCCCCGCACCCCCGCGCCTCAAACGCCGGCGGGGCTGCAATCGCCCGCTCCGCCACGCCTGACTGTCTCTCAGATGCCTGTCAAGACCGCGTCTGGCCGGAAGGCCGGATTCCGCCCATGATGCGGCCATGACACCCAATCTGACTCGCCGTCACTTTCTGGGGCTCGGCGCCCTCTCGACCGCCGCCGCGCTCGGCTTCACCCGGATCGGACCGGCCTCCGCCTCGGCCGTCGAGCCGGACGCAGTCCACTACGCGCCCGCCATCGTCGTCGGCTCGGGCTACGGTTCCGCCGTCGCCGCCCTGCGGCTCGGGCAGGCGGGCGTGCGTACCGTCGTCCTCGAAATGGGCCGGCTCTGGGACACCCCCGGGCCCGACGGAAAGGTCTTCCCCTCCACCTCCGCGCCCGACCACCGCTCCATGTGGTTCCGCACCCGCACCGAGGCCCCGCTCGCCCAGTTCCTCTGGCTCGACGTCGTCAACCGCAACATCAGCCCGTACCCCGGTGTCCTCGACCGAGTGAACTACGGCGACATGTCCGTGTACGTGGGCCGGGGGGTCGGGGGAGGGTCGCTCGTCAACGGCGGCATGGCTCCGACGCCCCGGCGGGCGTACTTCTCCGAAGTGCTGCCCCAGGTCGACGCCGACGAGATGTACGGCACCTACTACCCCCGCGCCCGCGCCATGCTCGGCGTGAACGACATCGACCCGGCCTGGTTCGAGTCCACCGAGTGGTACCGCTTCGCCCGGATCTCCCGCAAGCACGCCCACCACACCGGTCTGAAGACCGTCTTCGTCCCCAACGTCTACGACTTCGCGTACATGAAGCGCGAGGCGGCCGGCGCCGTCCCCCGGTCAGCGCTGGCCGGAGAGGTCATCTACGGCAACAACCACGGAAAGAAGAGCCTCGACAAGACCTACCTCGCCGCCGCACTCGGCACCGGCAACGTCACCATCGAGACCATGCAGCGCGTGGTGGGCGTACGGTCCGACCCGGCCGGGGGGTACGTATTGACGGTGCGCACCAGCGACCTGACCGGGCGGGTCACCCAGGTCCGCGAACTCGGCTGCCGGCAGCTGTTCCTGGGGGCCGGGAGCCTGGGGACCACCGAGATCCTGCTGCGGGCCCGTGAGAGCGGGGCGCTGCCCGCGCTCAGCGACAGGGTCGGGCTCGGCTGGGGTCACAACGGCAACGTCATGACCGCCCGCGCCAACCACCTGTGGGACACGGTCGGCGCCCACCAGGCCACCATGCCCGCGATGGGCATCGACGACTGGGACGACGCCGCGCACCCGGTCTTCGCCGAGATCGCCCCGCTCCCCATGGGCTTCGAGCACTGGATCTCGATGTACCTGGCCATCACGAAGAATCCGGAGCGCGGGCACTTCACCTACGACGCGGCCACCGACTCGGCCCGCCTCAACTGGCGGCGGGACCAGAACACGCCCTCGGTCAACGCGGCGAAGAACCTCTTCGACCGCATCAACCGGCGGAACTTCACGATGTACCGCTACGACCTCTTCGGCGACAACAGGGCCTTCGCCGACAACTTCACCTACCACCCGCTCGGCGGCTGCGTCCTCGGGGACGCCACCGACGCGTACGGGCGGGCCAAGGGGTACCAGGGGCTGTACGTGGTCGACAGCTCCCTGATCCCCGGGTCGCTCGGCGTGAACCCGTTCGTGACCATCACCGCTCTGGCCGAGCGGAACATGGCCCGGATCCTCGCCGAGGACCCGAGGTGACGGGGGACTAGCCCCGGTACAGCGCCTCGATCTCGTCCGCGAAGTCCTTCGCCACCACGTTGCGCTTGAGCTTCAGCGACGGCGTGATGTGGCCCGACTCCTCCGTGAACTGGGAGGGCAGAATGCGGAATTTCCGCACCGATTCCGCCTTGGAGACCGCCGCGTTGCCGTCGTCGACGGCCTTCTGGACGGCGGCGATCAGCTCCGCGTCCTCGCGCAGATCCGCCGCCGTCACACCGGCCGGCTTGCCGTTCTCGGCGACCCACCGGCCGAGGAACTCCTCGTCGATGGTGACCAGCGCGGCCACGAAGGGCCGGGCGTCGCCCACCACCATGCACTCCGCGACGAGCGCGTGCGCACGGATCCGGTCCTCGATCACGGCCGGCGCGACGTTCTTGCCGCCCGCGGTGACGATGAGTTCCTTCTTGCGCCCGGTGATCGCGAGGTAGCCGTCCTCGTCGAGGGTGCCGACGTCGCCGGTGTGGAACCAGCCGTCGGTCAGCGCCTCGGCGGTCGCCGTCTCGTTCTTCCAGTACTCCTTGAAGATGTGCTCGCCGTGGAGCAGCACCTCGCCGTCGTCCGCGATGCGCACCACGGAGCCCGGCAGCGGCTGGCCGACCGTACCGATCTTCGTCTTGTCCCACGGGTTGAAGGCCGTGGCCGCGCAGGACTCGGTCAGGCCGTAGCCCTCCAGCACCGTGAAGCCGATGCCGCGGAAGAAGTGGCCGAGCCGCTCGCCCAACGGGGCTCCGCCGGAGATCGCGTACTCGCCGCGCCCGCCGAGGACCGTGTGCAGCTTGCTGTAGACCAGCCTGGTGAAGAGCTTGTGCTTGAGCTTCAGGCCGAAGGACGGACCGCCCGGGGCGTCCAGCGCACGGCTGTAGGCGATGGCCGTCTCGGCCGCCGCGTCGAAGATCTTGCCCTTGCCGTCGGCCTGGGCCTTGGCGCGTGCCGAGTTGTAGACCTTCTCGAAGACGCGCGGCACACCGAGGATCAGCGTGGGCCGGAAGGACTGGAGCTCGTCGGTCAGGTTCTTGATGTCCGGTACGCAGCCCAGCCGGATCGGCGCCAGCACGGCCGCCACCTCCACCAGGCGCCCGAAGACGTGGGCGGCCGGGAGGAAGAGCAGTACGGAGCACTCGCCGGTGCGGAAGAGCGGGCTGAGGCGCTCCACCACGTTGCCGCACTCGGCGAAGAAGTTGCGGTGGGTCAGCACGCAGCCCTTGGGGCGGCCGGTGGTGCCCGAGGTGTAGACGATCGTGGCCGGGTCGTCGGCGTTGGCGACGGTGCTGCGCTCCTCGACCTCCGCGTCGGTGATCTCGGCGCCGGCGGCCTTCAGCGCGTCCAGCGCCCCCTGCTCGATCTCCCAGACCTCGCGCAGCTCCGGCAGCCGGTCGCGCAGCGAGGCCACGGCCGCGCTGTGCGCGGGGCTCTCTACGACGACGGCGACGGCGCCGGAGTCGCCGAGGATCCACTGGACCTGCTCGGGGGAGCTGGTCTCGTACACGGGGACGGTGACGCCGCCCGCGGTCCAGATCGCGAAGTCGATCAGCACCCACTCGTAGCGGGTGCGGGAGATCAGGGCGACGCGGTCGCCCGGGCGGATGCCGGCCGCGATGAGCCCCTTGGCCACGGCTCGGACCTCTGCGAGGAACTCGGTCGCGGTCACGTCCTGCCACCGGCCGTCGGCGGCCTTGCGGCTCATGACGGCGGTGTCGGGATGCTGAGCGGCGTTGCGGCGGATGAGATCCGTCAGGTTCCCGTCCGACGGGACCTCGTACAGGGCCGGAAGGCTGAACTCGCGCAAGACTGCTGCTCCTCTGGGCGCCATCGCCACCATGTGGACCGACCGGACGTTACCCACCGGTAGTGGGTTCCCGATAGAGGGAACCGGCCAGATGTTCCGTGCGTCACATTCTGTACGCACCCGTCTGGCCATTACGTGCCGACAGTAGTAGACCCCACCCATGACCCGGAAGTAACCGCAGGTCCGGCCACCTTTCCCACCCCCTCTATCCGGCGTCGGCAGGCCCCCCTAGGGTGGGCCGCATGGCTGGCAGCATGCGGGGCGGGAAGAGCGGCACGAGCGGATCCGGCCGCACGCGGGTCCACGTCGTGAGCGACGTGCACGGCAACACCGAGGCCCTCGCCCGGGCGGGCGACGGCGCCGACGCCCTGATCTGCCTCGGCGACCTCGTCCTCTTCCTCGATTACGCCGATCACTCGCGCGGGATCTTCCCCGACCTGTTCGGCGTCGAGAACGCCGACCGGATCGTCGAGCTGCGCACCGCCCGCCGCTTCGAGGAGGCCCGCGCCTTCGGACGACGGCTGTGGGCCGGGCTGGACCGGGAACGGCTGATCGAGGGCGCCGTGCGCCGCCAGTACGCGGAGATGTTCGCCGCCTTCCCGAGTCCCACCTACGCCACCTTCGGCAACGTCGACATCCCGGGACTCTGGCCGGAGTACGCCGACCCCGTCGGCCTCACCGTGCTCGACGGGCAGCGGGTGGAGATCGGCGGCCGCGTCTTCGGCTTCGTCGGCGGCGGCCTGCCCTCGCCCATGAGGACCCCGTACGAGGTGGACGTGGAGGAGTACGCCGCCAAGGTGGAGGCGCTCGGCGAGGTGGACGTGCTGTGCTCGCACATCCCTCCGGAGGTGCCCGAGCTCTGCTACGACACGGTCGCGCGCCGGTTCGAACGCGGAAGTGAGGCCCTGCTGGCCGCCATCCGCCGCACCCGCCCCCGGTACGCCCTCTTCGGGCACGTGCACCAGCCGCTGGCGCGGCGGATGCGGATCGGGGGCACGGAGTGCGTGAACGTCGGCCATTTCGCGGCGACCGGCCGCCCGTGGGTGCTGGAATGGTGAGAACCAGCCGGTTCACGGCGGGTCCCACCGGGGTGCGGGAGGCGCTGGAGTGGCGGAGACCGCACGCGCGGTAGCCTTCACGCGGCGGCCGGAGGCCGCACACAACCTCGAACTCCCCCAGCTTCCGCTGGGAGGTTCCCCCAACCCGGAGGAGCGACCGCGATGGCGGAACACACCAGCTCAAGCATCACGATCGAGGCTGCGCCCGGCGACGTGATGGCCGTGATCGCCGACTTCGCCCGTTACCCCGAGTGGACCGGCGAGGTGAAGGAGGCCGAGGTCCTGGCCACCGACGCCGACGGCCGCGCCGAGAAGGTCCGGCTGCTGCTCGACGCGGGCGCGATCAAGGACGACCACACCCTCGCGTACACCTGGAAGGGTACGGACGAGGTCAGCTGGACCCTGGACAAGTCCCAGATGCTGCGCCAGCTGGACGGCTCCTACCGGCTGGCCCCGCTGGACGGCGGCAAGCGCACCGAGGTCACCTACCAGCTGACCGTGGACGTCAAGATCCCGATGCTCGGCATGATCAAGCGCAAGGCCGAGAAGGTCATCATCGACCGTGCGCTGGCGGGCCTGAAGAAGCGCGTCGAATCCGTCTGAGCCCCCACGGGCGGTGCGGCGCCGCTGCCGGGGCCCGCTCCCGACCCCGCTCCTCACACGCCGGAGCGGCCCCACCTGCGATCCGGAGCACCCGCACATGCACATCCTGCTGATCACCGGCCCCGGCGGGGCCGGGCGGACCACCGTGGCCGCGGCCACCGCACTCGCCGCGGCCCGCGACGGGCGGCGGGTGCTGCTGGTGACCGGAGACGGTGATCCCCTGGTCCCTGAGGGCGAGCGGCTGCAGGTGGCCCGCGTGGACTCCGGCGAGGAGTTCCGCGACGAGCTCGTCGCCCTGCAGGAACGCGGATCCGCACTGCTCTCGATGGTCGGGGCCCGGCCGCTCGGGGCCGAGGAGCTGACCGAACTGCCCGGCGCCGAGCAGTTCGCGCTGCTGCGCGCCCTGCGGCGGGCCGCCGCCGCGCCCGCCACCGACCTCGTCGTCGTCGACATGCCCCCGCTCCACCAGACCGTGGCCGCCCTCGGCCTCCCCGCCCAGCTGCGCCGCTACCTCGCCCGCCTGCTCCCCTCGGAGAAGCAGGCCGCCCGCGCCCTGCGGCCCGTACTGGCCCAGCTGGCCGGCGTGCCCATGCCCGCGCAGTGGCTCTACGAGGCCGCCGCCCGCTGGGACGAGGAGCTGGCCGCAGTCCAGGCCGTCGTCGAGGCCGACACCACCGAGCTGCGCCTGGTCGCCGAGCCGGGCCCGGCCGCCGCCGACGCGCTGCGCCCGGGACGCCTCGGACTCGCCCTCCAGCAGCTGCCCGTCTCCGCCGTCGTCGCCAACCGGATGGTCCCGCAGCACTCCGCCGACCCGTGGCTCGCCGGGCTCGCCGCCCAGCAGGAGAAGTACGCCGCCGAGTGGGCCGGGGAGACCCCCGTGGTCCCCCTCGCCCACCTCGGCCGGGACCCGCGTGGGCTGCAGGACCTGGACCTGCTCGCCGCCTCGGACGGGCTCGTGCCCGAGGCGCCCGCACCCCGCCGGGCCTGGGCCGTCGAGGACCGGCTCGCCGACGACGGGGTGCTCGTCTGGGTGGTGCCCCTGCCCGGCGCGCACAAGCGCGACCTCGACCTCGTCCGCCGCGGCGACGAGCTGCTGCTCACGGCAGGCCCGTACCGCAGGATCGTTCCGCTCCCCGCCGCCCTGCGCCGCTGCACCGTCTCCGGCGCCGCCCTGGCCGAAGGGCGGCTCCGCATCCGCTTCACGCCGGACCCGGGACTGTGGCCCCGCACGCGATGAACCGCGTACCCCCGTTCGGGTACCGTCGAAGGTAGCCCGTACCGCACGCTTAGCAGCCGCCGCAGGAGAGTCCGCCATGAGCGAGGCCACCGACCGCCCCACCGACCACGACGCCTGGGCCAAGGCCTGTGCCGAGGACCTCGCCGCAGAGAAGGAGCGCCTGCGCGGACAGGGGCAGGCGGGCGCCGGGACCCCGGGGACCCCCGCCGAGGAGCTGTTCAAGCTCTTCGAGGCCGTCGCCGACAAGGTCTCCGGGATGCACAACCCGCTGTTCGGCGCCACCGCCCAGGGCGCGGTGCGCCAGATCGTGGATCAGGCCAAAACCGCCGCGAAGCCCGTCATCGAGCGCAACCCCGAGGTCTTCGACCACCTCGCGGCCGCCGGCTCCGAGCTGCTCGCCGCCTACCGCTCCGCCGTCGAGGGCCACGAGCGCCGCTGGACGCGCGGCGACACCCCCGGTCCCGGGCAGGCGCCCCACGACCGCGACCCCCGCGGTGACGGACCCGATGAGGGCCCGACCGAGCGGATCGATCTCGACTGAACCTTCGGCACCCTCGGGTACCGTTGGCCGTGGCGGGGTTTGACCGGAAACCGAGGGACTAATGGGACTCACCATCGGCGTCGACATCGGCGGCACGAAGATCGCGGCCGGCGTGGTCGACGAAGAGGGCACGATCCTTGAGACGTACAAGGTGCCCACCCCGCCGACCGCGGACGGAGTGACGGAGGCCATCTGCACGGCCGTCTCCGAGGTCAGCAGCAACCACACCATCGACGCCGTCGGCATCGGCGCCGCCGGGTACGTGGACGACAAGCGCGCGACCGTACTCTTCGCGCCGAACATCAACTGGCGGCACGAACCGCTCAAGGACAAGGTCGAGCAGCGCATCGGCCTGCCCGTGGTCGTCGAGAACGACGCGAACTGCGCGGCCTGGGGCGAGTACCGCTTCGGCGCCGGCCAGGGCCACGAAGACGTCATCTGCATCACGCTCGGCACCGGCCTCGGCGGCGGCATCATCATCGGCAACAAGCTGCGGCGCGGACGCTTCGGCGTCGCCGCCGAGTTCGGTCACATCCGGGTCGTCCCCGACGGCCTGCTGTGCGGCTGCGGCAGCCAGGGCTGCTGGGAGCAGTACGCCTCCGGACGCGCGCTCGTCCGCTACGCGAAGCAGCGCGCCAACGCCACCCCCGAGAACGCGGCGATCCTGCTCGCGCTCGGCGACGGCACCCCCGAGGGCATCGAGGGCAAGCACATCAGCGCGGCCGCCCGGCAGGGCGACCTGGTGGCCATCGACTCATTCCGCGAGCTGGCCCGCTGGGCCGGCGCCGGCCTGGCCGACCTGGCGTCCCTCTTCGACCCCTCGGCCTTCATCGTCGGCGGCGGCGTCTCCGACGAGGGCGACCTCGTCCTCGACCCGATCCGCAAGTCCTTCAAGCGCTGGCTGATCGGCGGCGCCTGGCGTCCGCACGCGCAGGTGCTCGCCGCGCAGCTCGGCGGCAAGGCCGGACTCGTCGGCGCGGCGGACCTGGCCCGCCAGGGCTGACCCCCGTACCACCCGGACCGCCCGCCGCGCCCCTTGGGGGAGCGGCGGGCGGCTGCGTATCTTGCGGGGCATGGAGCAGCTGCCGAAGTCCCGTACGGAGCCGGACGGTTCTGCCGTGATCCGGGTCCTCAGCTACAACGTCCGCTCGCTGCGCGACGACGAGGAGGCGCTGGCCCGCGTCATCCGGGCCTGCGAGCCGGACCTGGTCTTCGTCCAGGAGGCGCCGCGGTTCTTCCGGTGGCGCAAGCACGCGGCGCGGCTGGCCGCGAAGTGCGACCTGGTGGTGCTGGGCGGGGGCGCGACGGCGGCCGGGCCGCTGCTGCTGTGCTCGCTGCGGGTCTTCGCGGAGCGGACGCAGGACGTCCTGCTGCCGCGCACCGTCGGGCTGCACCGTAGGGGCTTCGCCACGGCGGTGGTCCGGATCGGCGGCGTGCGGGTGGGTCTCGTCAGCACCCACCTGTCGCTGGACCGGGCGGAACGGCGGGCCCAGGCGGATCTCCTCCTGGACCGGGTCGCGGCGCTGGACACCCCGTACGGGATCGCCGCGGCCGACGTGAACGAGGGCCCGGGTGGCCTTGCCTTCGGGCGGCTGGCGGGCACGCTGCAGGACTGCTGGTCGGTGGCCCCGTGGGGCGGGGAACACACCTTCCCGGCGGCCGCGCCGGACCGCCGCATCGACGCGGTCTTCGCCACGAAGGGGGTGGAGGTGCTGGCCTGCGGTGTCCCGGCGGGGCTGCCGGGGGTCTCGTCCACCGACCTCCGGTCGGCGACGGACCACCTGCCGGTCCTGGCCGCTCTGCGCCTTCCGGCTGCGCCGTAGCTCGGGAGTCCGGGTGCGCCGCCGCTGCCGGGGGGCCGGCCCCCGGACCTCCGCGCCTCAAACGCGTGCGGGGCTGAAAGATCGCCTCAAGCGCCGGCGGGGCTGGAATATCCGGCCCCGCCGGCGTGTGAGGCGCGGGGGCCTGCCCTAGACCACCGCGCCGCGTCCGGGATCGTCGTCCTCGTCGTCGTCGTGCTGCATGCGTGCGACCAGCGTCGCGAATCCGCCCAAAAAGCCGCCGATGCCCAGCGTCGTCAGCCACCAGGTCATGTCCCACTGCAGCAGCACCGCCAGCAACAGCAGCACCGGCCCGCCGACCACCGCCAGCCACGCGAACTTCGACGTCGTGTCCGCCAGCGGCAGTTCCGGCTCCGGCGGGACGAAGTGGCCCTCCTCCGCCGGGGTCAGGTCGTCGTCCTTCGGCTCCGCCAGCGAGTGGTCCCGGGGGCCCGCCATGCCCACGCCCGGGGCGAAGACCACCGAGCTGCCCAGCGCCGGCGCCGCAGCGGGCGGCTCGGGCTCGGTGTCCGTCTTCCGATCCGGGGCCGGGTCCGGCTCCGGCTCCGGTTCCGGCGGCAGCGGCTTGACGTCCTCCTCCGGCAGCAGGAGGTTCTCGATCGGCTTGAACGGCCTGGACCCCGGCGGGTCCGGCGGCTCCTGCCCGTACCCGGCGACGATCGCCGCCCACGCCGCTTCCTCGTCGAGCGGTGGAACTCCGCCCGACTGCTCCTCGTGCTCAGCCACCGGCCTGCGCCCCCTCCCTGCCCACGCTCTCCGCCAGTCGGCCGACGAACGCATAACTGTCCGCGAAGATCCGCTCCGCGTCATGGTCCAACGTCGCGACGTGGTAGCTGTGTTCCAGCAGGGTCTCGGTGACATCCGTCGACGAGACCCGGGCCAGCACCCGCGCGGAGTC
The DNA here is from genome assembly GCF_053610945.1 of Streptomyces sp. NPDC054849. Lineage (NCBI taxonomy): Bacteria > Bacillati > Actinomycetota > Actinomycetes > Kitasatosporales > Streptomycetaceae > Streptomyces > Streptomyces sp. NPDC054849. The sequence goes on along the minus strand of NZ_JBSGZI010000033.1, from coordinate 37,684 downwards.
GACGGGCGGTACGACGTGGTCCTGCGGGCTGTGCAGCAGCAGCAGCGGCTGCGTGACCTGGGGCAGCTCGGCGTCCACCAGCTGCAGGAACTTCCGCAGCGAGTGCGCGGCCCGGGTCGGCACCCGGTCGTAGCCGACCTCCTCCGAGCCCGGCTTCGCGATGTCGCTGGCGATGCCCGGCGTCGACCGGATGAAGTGCTTGGCCACCGGAAGGGCCACGGCCAGCGGGTCGTGCACCTTGTTGGCCGGGTTGACGAGCACGATGCCGCTGATGGCGTCCCCGTGCTTGGCCGCCAGCCGCAGGGTCAGCGCGCCGCCCATCGACAGCCCGAAGACGAACACCTGCTCGCACCGGTCCAGCAGTTCCCGCAATGCCCGGTCCACCTCGGCGTACCAGTCCTGCCAGCCCGTGAGCTGCATGTCCTGCCAGCGCGTCCCGTGTCCGGGCAGCAGCGGCAGCGACACCGTGAGGCCCCGCCCGGCGAGATACTCGGCCCAGGGGCGCAGCGACTGCGGGGAACCGGTGAAGCCGTGGCAGAGGAGGACGCCGACCTCTCCGCCCTCGTGGCGGAACGGCTCGGCTCCAGGGAGGACGGGCACCAGGGTCTCCTTGATCATGACGTACGCCGGGTGGGTGCGTTGCTCTGTGTGACTTCACCGTACGCGACCAGGGTGGCACCGGCCAGGGTCGTCGGGCGCCTGCCGGTGTAGGCACGGGATATGGTCTGTTCGACAGACACAGGAAGGCTTTCGAGTTGATCTACGGCGCAATGAAGTTCTCCATCGGCGGTTCACTGAAGCTCGCTTTCAGGCCGTGGGTGGAGGGCCTCGAGAACATTCCCGCGGAGGGGCCGGCGATCCTCGCGAGCAACCACCTGTCCTTCTCCGACTCCTTCTTCCTGCCGGCGGTGCTGGACCGGAAGGTCACCTTCATCGCGAAGGCGGAGTACTTCACCTCCCCGGGCGTCAAGGGCAGGCTGACGGCCGCCTTCTTCAAGGGCGTCGGCCAGCTTCCGGTGGACCGCTCCGGTGCCCGCGGGGCCGGCGAGGCCGCGATCCAGAGCGGCATCGAGGTCATCGAGCGCGGTGAGCTGTTCGGTATCTACCCCGAGGGGACGCGTTCACCCGACGGGCGCCTCTACCGCGGCAAGCCCGGCGGGCTGGCCCGGGTGGCCCTGGCCACCGGCGCGCCCGTGATCCCCGTGGCCATGATCGACACGGAGAAGATCCAGCCGCCCGGCAAGGTGGTCCCCAAGCTGATGCGCCCCGGCATCCGGATCGGCAAGCCGCTCGACTTCAGCCGCTACCACGGCATGGACGGCGACCGCTTCATCCTCCGCTCGGTGACCGACGAGGTCATGTACGAGATCATGAAGCTGTCCGGCCAGGAGTACGTCGACATCTACGCGACGGCCGCCAAGCGCCAGATCGCCGATGCGGAGAAGGCCGCCAAGGCCGAGAAGGCGGAGAAGGCCGAGAAGGCGGACAAGGGCGACGGCAAGCCGGAATAACGGCGGGCGGTACCGCCCGCGGGGGGTGGGGGAGACGGTGAAACGCGAACGCGTCGTACGCATGTCGGTCGAGCAGCCGCTCTGGCGTGCCCTGACGGTGTACCGGCTGCTGACCATGGTCTACGCGGTGCTGCTGTTCGCCTCCGCGTACAAGCGGTTCCCGCACCCCTGGACCGCGGCCGGCTACCTCGCCTTCCTCGCCGTCTGGACCCTCGCGACCTCCCGGAAGGTGGCGAACGCCGCCAGCTGCACCAAGGGCTTCCTCGTCGCCGACCTCACCGTCGCGATCGTCGGGATCGTGCTCACGCCGATCGCCGACACCCAGGAGCGGATCACCGCGGGCGAACCCACCCTCCCGACGATCTGGACCGCGGGCGCGGTCCTCGCCTTCGCCATCAAGGGAGGCTGGCGCTGGGCCTGTTTCGCCTCCACCTTCGTGGCCGCGGCCAACCTCGTCATCCACAGCGGCCAGCCCACCCGGGACACCCTGCACAACGTCCTGCTGGTCTGGGTCGCGTCCGTCGCCATCGGCTACGTCGTCGAGGTGGCCCGGGCCAGCGAGGCCACGCTGGCCCGCGCCCTGGAGATCGAGGCGGCCACCCGCGAGCGCGAGCGCCTCGCCCGCGACATCCACGACGGGGTCCTCCAGGTCCTCGCCATGGTCCAGCGGCGCGGCACCGAACTGGGCGGCGAGGCCGAGGAACTCGGCCGGATGGCGGGGGAGCAGGAGGTGGCGCTGCGCACGCTGGTCTCCTCCGGGCTGGTGCAGCCCTCCCGGGTCTCCCGCGACGGGTCGCGCGGCGCGCTGGTGGACTCGTACGAGGTGGAGGAGCCGGGCGCCGCCGAGGGCGAGCTGGATCTGCGCACGCTCCTCGCCCCGCACGCCGGGTCCCGGGTGAGCTTCGCCGAGCCCGGAACCCCGGTGCCGCTGCCGGTACCCGCCGCGAAGGAGCTGGCAGCGGCGGTCGGCGCCGCCCTCGACAACGTGCGCAAGCACGCCGGGGAGGGGGCGAGGGCCTGGATCCTGGTCGAGGACTGGGGCGACGAGGTGATCGTGACCGTGCGGGACGACGGCCCCGGCATCCGGGCGGGCCGGCTCGACCAGGCGGAGGGCGAAGGCCGGATGGGGGTGGCCCTGTCCATCCGCGGCCGGCTGCGCGACCTCGGCGGCAGCGCCGATCTGGTGTCCGTCCCCGGGCAGGGCACCGAAGTGGAACTGAAGGTACCCAGGGGCAGGACGGACAAGAGATGAGCGAGCGCACCGACGTGAACCAGCCGCACAAGCTGCACGACATCAGGGTGATGGTCGTCGACGACCACCCCATGTGGCGGGACGCGGTCGCCCGCGACCTGGCCGCCGCCGGCTTCGACGTCGTCGCCACTGCCGGCGACGGCCCCGAGGCGGTCCGCCGGGCCCGTGCGGTCACCCCCGACGTCCTGGTCCTGGACCTCAACCTGCCCAACATGCCGGGGGTACAGGTCTGCAAGGAGCTGGTCGGCGCCAACCCGGCGCTTCGGGTGCTGGTCCTGTCGGCCAGCGGTGAGCACGCGGACGTCCTGGAGGCGGTGAAGTCCGGCGCGACGGGATACCTGCTGAAGTCCGCCGGCGCCCAGGAGCTGATCGACGCAGTCCGCCGCACCGCGGCCGGCGACCCGGTGTTCACGCCCGGCCTGGCCGGCCTGGTGCTCGGCGAGTACCGCAGGCTCGCCACCGATCCGGCGCCGACCGCCTCCGACGAGGCGAAGGCGCCGCAGCTGACCGACCGGGAGACCGAGGTGCTGCGGCTGGTGGCCAAGGGGCTCTCGTACAAGCAGATCGCGGAGCGCCTGGTCATCTCCCACCGCACGGTGCAGAACCACGTCCAGAACACCTTGGGCAAGCTGCAGCTGCACAACCGGGTGGAGCTCGTCCGGTACGCGATAGAGCGGGGCCTCGACGACGCGTAGGCGCCGCGTTCACCGGGCGTCGATCGTACTTACGTCCTCGTACGAGTGAACGGGCGTACGCAACGCCCCGCGATTCCACCGGAATTGACGTCTCCAGCTCCCTTGCTGTGACCTGTGTCACCACTAGCGTGACCGTCATGGCGAAGGGAGATGCAATGAAGGTCGGAGTGCTGACCGGTGGCGGCGACTGCCCCGGGCTCAACGCGGTGATCAGGGCCGTCGTCCGCAAGGGCACCCAGGAGTACGGCTGCGAGTTCGTCGGATTCAAGGACGGCTGGCGGGGGGCGGTCGAGGGGAGGACGATTCCGCTCGACATCCCCGCCGTCCGCGGCATCCTGCCCCGCGGCGGCACCATCCTCGGCTCCTCGCGCACCAACCCGTTCAAGACGGAGAACGGGGTGCGCGACATCAAGGACAACCTCGCCAAGTACGAGGTGGACGCGCTCGTCGCGATCGGCGGCGAGGACACCCTCGGGGTCGCCGCCAAGCTGTACGAGGAGTACGGCATCCCCTGCGTCGGCGTGCCGAAGACCATCGACAACGACCTGTCCGCCACGGACTACACCTTCGGCTTCGACACCGCCGTAGGCATCGCGACCGAGGCCATCGACCGGCTGCACACCACGGCCGAGTCGCACATGCGGGTCCTGGTCGTCGAGGTCATGGGCCGGCACGCCGGCTGGATCGCCCTGCACTCGGGCCTCGCGGGCGGCGCCAACGTCATCCTCATCCCGGAGCAGCGCTTCGACATGGACGAGGTGTGCGCCTGGGTGACCTCCCGGTTCAAGGCGAGCTACGCGCCGATCGTCGTGGTCGCGGAGGGCGCGATGCCCAAGGACGGGGAACTGGTGCTGAAGGACGGCACGAAGGACTCCTTCGGGCACGTCCGGCTGTCGGGCGTGGGCGAGTGGCTGGCCAAGGAGATCGAGGCGCGGACCGGCAAGGAGGCCCGTACGACGGTGCTCGGCCACATCCAGCGGGGCGGCACGCCGAGCGCCTTCGACCGGTGGCTGGCGACCCGCTTCGGGCTGCACGCGATCGACGCGGTGCACGACGGGGACTTCGGCAAGATGGTCGCGCTCCGCGGGACGGACATCGTCCGGGTGCCCATCGCCGAGGCGACGTCGAAGCTGAAGACGGTGGATCCCGCGCTCTACGAGGAGGTGGGGGTCTTCTTCGGCTGAGCGGCGCTCCGGAACCATGGGCCGTATCGTGACGAGCGGCCCATGGTTCGATCTGCGGGAGCAAGCGTGGAGATCCTGGCATTCGGTGTGACGGCCGACGAGAAGCCGCTCCTGGAGCAGGCCTTCGCCGGGCAGCACGAGGTCCGCTGCCTCGACGTCTTCCTGAGCGAGGACACCGCGCCCATCGCGGCCGGATACGAGGTCGTCTCCTCGAGCGTGAACGCCGACCTGAGCGGCCGGGTGCTGAGGATCCTGGCGGCGGGCGGGACGAAGCTGATCGCCCAGCGGTCGACCGGCTTCAACAACATCGACCTGGACGTGGCCCGGCAGCTGGGCATGACGGTCAGCCGGGTCTCCACCTACTCGCCGTACTCGGTCGCCGAATTCGCCTGGGCCCTCGCGCTGGCCGTGAACCGGCGGATCGTCCGGGCCTCCATCCGGACCCGGGACTTCGACTTCCGGCTGAACGGACTGATGGGCCGCGACATGCACGGCCGCACGGTGGGCGTGCTCGGCACCGGCAGGATCGGCGAGGCGTTCACCCGGATCGCGCACGGCTTCGGCATGAAACTGCTGGGCTGGGACGTCGTGCACAACCCGGCGTGCCTGGAACTCGGCATGAGGTACGTGGACAAGGACGAGCTCTTCGCATCCTGCGACCTGATCAGCCTGCACGTGCCGCTGCTGGCGGCCACCCACCACATCGTCGACGCGGCGGCGCTGCGGCTGATGCGGGACGACGCGATCCTGGTGAACTCCAGCCGCGGCGGGCTGATCGACACCGACGCGCTGGTCGCGCAGCTGCGGGAGGGCCGGTTCACGGGGGTCGGCCTGGACGTGTACGAGGCGGAGGCCGGCCTCTTCTTCCTGGACAAGTCCCTGGAGGCCGTCGGGGACGACACCCTGGCCCGGCTGGTCACCTTCCCCAACGTCCTGGTGACCTCCCACCAGGCGTACTACACGGGCGACGCGGTGGGCCAGATCATCGACACCACGGTCGCCAACGTGGCGGACTACCTGGCGGGCCGCCACTCCGAGAACACCCTCGTCCCCGCCTCTTCCTGACGGGCCCTCCTGCCGCCCGGCCGGGCGCCACCCCGGCTTCACCCGGAGTCGGCCCGATGGTCATGCGGGACATGGTGCAGGGGCCGGTGAGCGTGGCGCAGCTGATCCGGGGTGATCCGCGGCAGCGGCAAGCCGGCCCCGACGGCCCCTGACGGCCAGGCCTGGGACACGCCTACGCGGCGCCCACCGTCACCCCGGCCACCAGCTCGCGCAGCAGGTCCGCGCCGCGCAGGGTGAGGACCGACTCCGGGTGGAACTGGACCCCCGCGAAGCCCGCCGCAGAGCGAAGGGCGTGGACCTCGCCGGTGGCGGGATCGCGGGCGACCTCCACTCCCCCGGCGGCCAGCCGGGCGGCCAGGGCCTCGTCGCAGTGCGCGGTGTACGTGTTGTAGAAGCCGACCACCTCCTCCGTCCCGAACAGGTCGATCCGGGTCTGCGCCCCCTGGGCCGGTTCCGTCTTGCGGACCAGGGGAAGCCCCAGCTCGGCCGCCAGCAGCTCGTGTCCCAGGCAGACCCCGACCAGGCCGTGCCGGTGAACGGCCAGCAGCTCCGCGGCCAGCCCGCGCAGCATCCGCATCTTGGGATCCGAGGACTGCGCCGGGTTGCCCGGACCGGGGCCCAGGACGATCGGGCCCTCCCAGGCCAGGGCCGCCGCCCGCAGCCCCGGATCGTCGTAGCGGCGTACGGTCACCCGCAGACCCCCCACTCTCAGGACGTGCGCCAGCATCGCCGTGAAGGTGTCCTCGCCGTCCACCACCAGCGCGTGTCCGGCCGGCGCGGGAGGCTGCTCCTGCATACGGAGCCAGAAGGGGGCCAGATCCGCCCGCCGGGCCGCCAGAGCGGCCTGCACCCGCGGGTCCTGCGCCAGCCGCGCCCCCTCGAAGGCCGGGCGCGGCGCGGCCGCCCGCACCCCGAGCGCCGCCAGCACACCCGCCGCCTTGGCGTGGGTCTCCGCCACTTCGCCCGCCGGGTCCGAATGCCGGACGAGGGTGGCGCCGACCGGGACCCGCAGCGTGCCGTCCGGGGCGATGTCGGCCGTGCGGATCAGGATGGGGGAGTCGAGGGTCTGCGCCCCCGCGGAGTCCAGGCCCAGCAGGGCGAGCGCGCCCGCGTAGTAGCCGCGGCCCCCGGTCTCGTACCGCTCGATCACGCGGCAGGCGTTCTGCACCGGCGAGCCGGTGACCGTCGCGGCGAACATCGTCTCCCGCAGCACGTCCCGCACGTCCAGCGAGGAGCGCCCGCGCAGCTCGTACTCGGTGTGCGCGAGGTGGGACATCTCCTTCAGCCGCGGCCCGACGACGACCCCGCCCCGGTCGCCGACGGTGCACATCATCTTGAGTTCCTCGTCGACCACCATCGACAGTTCCTCGGTCTCCTTGCGGTCCCCGAGGAAGGACAGGAGGGAGTCCACGGTCGGGCCCCCGGCCGGATAGCGGTACGTCCCGCTGATCGGGTTCATCACGACCGTGCCCCCGGACATCCGCACGTGGACCTCGGGGCTGGCCCCGACCAGGGTGCGGTCCCCGGTGTGGACGACGTACGTCCAGTACGCGCCCCGCTCGCCCAGCAGAAGCCGCCGGAACAGCGCCAGCGCATCGGCCCGGCCGAAGCCGTCGATGCGGCCCTCGTACGTACGGCGGATGACGAAGTTCGCGCCCTCCCCGCGGCCGATCTCGTCCCGCAGGACGCGCTCGACGGTGGCCGCGTACTGCGTGTCCGGGACGTCGAAGCCGCCGCCCTCCACCCGCACCTCGTGTGCGGGCAGCGCGGCCAGCGCCTGCGCGAGCGGGATCTCGTACACCTCCTCGGCGACCAGCACGCTCAGCGGCGTGCCGTCGTCGCGGACGTCGAATCCGCGCTCCCGGATCTGCCGGAAGGGCACGAGGGCGAGGGTGGGCAGCGGTCCGACGGGCAGGTCGGCGAGTCGCCCGGCCTCGTGGACCGTGCCGGTCAGCACCTCGACGGTGTCGTGATCGCGGCCGGGGGTCCGCCGGCGCAGCAGGGCGAACGGCGGGCCGGAGTCGTCGAGCAGTCGGCTCAGTCGGTTCAGTCGGCTGGGTTCCATGGGGCGGAGCGTCCTTCCGGTGGGAGGAGCCGCCCCCGGTGTCCGACGTCGCAGTCGAAAACGCGGAAGGCCGCCCCTCGGGGCGGCCTTCGCGTCGTGCGTGTCGTCAGGTACGCGCGAGAAGTGGGCCGCCGGGAGCGGGCCACCACCAGTTCTGGTTCGAGTGCGCGTACATGGGGTGCACCCTAGCCCAGGCCGGCCCCCCGGCGCAGGATCCGTCTCATGGCGTGGGCCGAACCATGGATTCCGTTCCGCTGGGCGCCCTGGGGCCTTCGAGGCGGCCCGTCTCACGTTGTGGTCGGGGTCCTGGATGGGACGTATGACGCCGTAATGTGTACGAGGTGACCGTGAACGCTGAAACCCAAGCCCCCGCCGGCAAGGCGACCTGGCGAGACCTTCCCGCGGCGCAGCAGCCTTCGTACCCCGATGCCGAGGCTCTGCGCGCTGTCGTCGCGGACCTCGAGTCGTATCCTCCGCTCGTTTTCGCGGGCGAATGCGACCAGCTGCGTGCCCGTCTGGGAGCCGTCGCCAAGGGCGAGGCGTTCCTGCTTCAGGGCGGCGACTGCGCCGAGGCCTTCGACGGCGTGTCCGCCGACCACATCCGCGCCAAGCTGAAGACGCTGCTGCAGATGAGTGCCGTCCTGACGTACGCGGCCTCCGTGCCCGTCGTCAAGGTGGGCCGCATCGCCGGCCAGTACTCCAAGCCGCGCTCCAAGGACACCGAGACCCGCGACGGCGTCACCCTGCCGACCTACCGCGGTGACTCCGTCAACGGCTTCGCCTTCACCGAAGAGGCCCGGATCCCGGACCCCGAGCGGCTGAAGCGCATGTACAACGCGTCCGCTTCGACGCTCAACCTGGTGCGCGCCTTCACCACCGGCGGTTACGCCGACCTGCGCCAGGTGCACGCCTGGAACCAGGACTTCGTGAAGTCCTCCCCGTCCGGTCAGCGCTACGAGCAGCTCGCGCGGGAGATCGACAACGCGCTGAACTTCATGAAGGCGTGCGGCACCGACCCGGCCGAGTTCAAGGCCGTCGAGTTCTACGCCTCGCACGAGGCGCTGCTGCTCGACTACGAGGGCGCGCTGACCCGCACCGACTCGCGCACCGGCAAGCTGTACGACACCTCCGGCCACATGGTCTGGATCGGTGAGCGCACCCGCCAGCTGGACCACGCCCACATCGAGTTCTGCTCGCAGATCGCGAACCCGGTCGGCATCAAGCTCGGCCCCACGACCACGGTGGACGAGGCGCTGACCTACATCGACCGCCTGGACCCCGAGCGCGAGCCGGGCCGGCTGACGTTCGTCGTCCGCATGGGTGCAGACAAGGTCCGCGACAAGCTCCCCGAGCTGGTCGAGAAGGTCACCGCCTCCGGTGCCACCGTGGCCTGGGTCACCGACCCGATGCACGGCAACACCTTCGAGGCGGCCTCCGGCCACAAGACGCGCCGTTTCGACGACGTGCTCGACGAGGTCAAGGGCTTCTTCGAGGTCCACAAGGCCCTCGGCACCCACCCGGGCGGCATCCACGTCGAGCTCACCGGTGACGACGTCACCGAGTGCGTGGGCGGCGGCGACGAGATCTTCGTCGACGACCTGCACCAGCGCTACGAGACGGCGTGCGACCCGCGGCTCAACCGCAGCCAGTCCCTGGACCTGGCGTTCCTGGTCGCCGAGATGTACCGCGACCAGTAGGGATCAGTCAGTACCTTCGTACGACAGTGGGGCGGGGGTAGGGGTTTAGGCGCCCCCCCGTCGGGTGCCGGGGGGTTTTGGGACCCCAACAATTGGGAAGGGTAGGTTAAACGCAACCCACAGGGGGTTGC
>NZ_JBSGZI010000033.1:0-28074 GCF_053610945.1 Streptomyces sp. NPDC054849 | reverse complement strand
ACCGTGCTTTCCGGGGCCGAACCTGTTACCTCCACCCGGATGGGAAGTTTCATTACCGTCTAAACCGCGTGGTGGGCGGTGGGGTGGCCCCCCCCCCCACTGTCGTATCCAGGGCTTTTAGGCGACCCTAACTTTGGGTACGGTTAGGTAAGCCTCACCGAACAGGGGATGGCTCGCCGAACCATTCCGCCCAGGGAGGTGAACCGCGTGTACGTCTGCTCTTGCTTCGGGATCACCGACAAGCAGGTCAAGGACCACGCGGCCGCCGGTGCCTGCACCCCGCGTCAGATCGCCTCGGCCACCAAGGCCGGGACCGACTGCGGCTCCTGTGTGCGCACCATTCAGGGCATCCTCGGCCGCGGGGCCTGCCCGCGCCGGGAGCTGCTGGAGAAGGGCGACGCGGCGTCGGTGCTCGCCGCCGACCAGCCGGCGCGTTCCTCCGAGCTGGCGGAAGCGGCTTAGAGCCCGGCCGGCTCGGCTGCCCGTTCCGTCGCCCGGCTCCGCCGTCTAGCTCGGCTGTTCGATCAGCTGCGCGATGTAGAGCGGCTCGCCCAGGGACTCGATGAGCTCAAGCTGGGTGTCGAGGTAGTCGATGTGGTGCTCCTCGTCCTCCAGGATCTCCTCGAAGAGGCGGGCGGAGGTGATGTCGCCCTTGCCGCGCATGACCTCGATGCCCCGCTTCAGCCGGTCGATGGCCTCGACCTCGACCTGCCGGTCCGCCTGGAACATCTCCGTCAGGGTCTGCCCGACGCGCACGTGGAAAAGGCGCTGGTAGTTCGGCAGCCCATCGAGCATCAGGATGCGCTCGGTGATCTTGTCCGCGTGCTTCATCTCGTCGATGGACTCTTCACGCGTGTACTTGGCGAGCTTCGTCCAGCCCTTGTTGTCCTGGATGCGGTAGTGCAGCCAGTACTGGTTGATGGCCGTCAGCTCGCCGGTCAGCTGCTCGTTCAGAAACTCAAGGACCTCGGGGTCGCCCTGCATCGCAGAGGCTCCTTCCAGGCAATGTCAGCTATGTGACGGGGCAGTTGCGCGCATCCTTGCACCGCCGCCGGAGGCCGTCCAGTAAGTGCCTCCTTAGTGGGAGTTACCGCGACTTGCCCGAATCGGCCCAGACCTGGTCATGACCACCCCGCCAAGTCTGTCACCATGGAGTCATGGGTCAGCCGGAAAGCCGGGAATCTCCGGAAGCAGAGCAGCTGGAGCTTCCTCCGGGGCAGCGGCTGCAGAGGGGCTGGCCGGTCACCCACTACGGGCCCGTACCCAAGTTCAAGCCGGACCGCTGGGAGTTCCGCGTCTTCGGCGCGACGGCCGACGGGGACAAGCACTGCTGGAACCACGAGGAGTTCACGGCCCTGCCGTTCGACTCCGTCGTCGCGGACCTGCACTGCGTCACGAAGTTCAGCATGCAGGGCGCCGAATGGGGCGGTGTGCTCGCCCGCAACGTCCTGGCCCTGGCACCGCCCGCGCCGCAGGTCACGCATGTGATGGTGTGGGCGGAATACGGTTTCAGCTCCAACATGCGGCTGGCCGACTTCGCCTCCGAGCGGACCGTCTTCGCCACCCACCAGGGCGGTGAACTGCTCACCGCCGAGCACGGGTTCCCGCTGCGGCTCGTGGTCCCGCACCTGTACGCCTGGAAGGGTCCCAAGTGGGTCCGCGGCGTCGAGTACATGACCGCTGACCGGCGGGGCTTCTGGGAGGAGCGGGGTTACCACAACATAGGCGACCCCTGGCGTGAGCAGCGCTACTCGTACCAGGAGGAGCCCGGCGAGGGCCCCGAGCTGTAAGGCTCGGTGCCGGCACCGGCCGGCGCCCCCGGGGACGGCCGTCCGGACGGCCCCCGGACGGCCGTACGCAGACCCACGCCCGTGGCGGGAGCCTCGCGCAGGGTGGGGCCCCCAGGGAAAAGGATGCGGTGGATCACTGCGGGCCGCGCAGCTCCTTCAGCAGCGCCACATCCGCAGCGTGCCCCTCCTTGCCGCCGGGCGTCTCGATGATCAGCGGTACACCGTCCATCGCGGGGTGCGTGAACAGCTCGGCGAAGGCCTCCCGGCCGATGTGGCCCTGACCGATGTTGGCGTGCCGGTCCTTGTGCGCGCCCACGCCCTCCTTGGAGTCGTTCGCGTGGACCAGCTTCAGCCGGCCCTCGCCCACGGTGTCCACCAGCAGGTCCAGGGTCACCTTCGTCCCGCCCGGCTCCGCAAGATCGTGACCGGCCGCGAAGATGTGGCAGGTGTCCAGGCAGATCCCGAGCTTCGGATGGTGGTCGAGCGCCTCGAAGTACGGCCCGAAGTCCCAGGTGCGCGAGCACAGCGAGGAGCCCTGCCCGGCCGTCGACTCCAGCAGCAGGAAGGGGTCGTCCTCGTGCGTCAGCTCATCCAGCAGCGGCAACATGTGCTCTCTGACCTGCGCGTACGCCGCCTCGCGCGGGCGGCCTCCGGTTGCCGAGCCGGTGTGCACGACCACCCCGAGTGCGCCGATCCGCCGGCCGCGGCGCAGCGAGTGGCGCAGCGACTCCACCGACTTCTCCACGGTGGCCTCGGTGTGCGAGCCGAAGTTGATCAGGTACGGGGCGTGCACGTAGGCCGGGACGGATCCGGCCGCGCACTCCTCCCGGAACCGCTCGTCCTGCGCCGGATTGCCGACCGGGGTGGCCCAGCCGCGCGGATTGGCGACGAAGACCTGGACGGCCTCGGCGCCCATCTCCCGGGCGTAGGTGAGACCGACCGAGGCGAGCCCGCCGGCGACGGGGACGTGCCCGCCCACTGGATTGCGTATCACTGCGCCTTACAGCCCCTTGGTCCTGATGGTGATCGTGCTGCCCTCGGGGGCGTTCAGTCCGGCCAGCACCGACTGGCTCTCCACCGTGTTGCTGAACGAGATCAGCGGCCGGTCCACCTTCACCTTGAAGCCCGCGGCCTCCAGGATCTTGCGCGCCGCGTCCACGTCCTGGCCGGTCACGTTCGGGACGGGGAGCTGGCGGGGGCCCTTGGAGACCGTCAGCGTGACCGTGTCCCCGGCAGCGGCCTGGGTGCCCGCGCCGATCGACTGGTTGGCGACCGTACCGGCGGCCGAGGGGGCGTTGACCTGCTCGGGGGCGGTCAGGACCTTGAAGCCCAGACCCTCCAGCGTGGACTTGGCCTGGTCGGCGAGGAGCCCGGTCACGTTCGGCACCGGCACGGGGCGGCCCTTGCTGACGACGAGCGAGACCGCCGTGTCCGGCGCCCGCCTCTCGCCGCCGGCCGGGTTGGTGCTGATCACCGAGCCCTGGGCGACCTCCTGGCTGAAGGCCTGCGTGACGATGCCGGGAGCCAGGCCGGCCTTCGTCAGCTCGGCCTTCGCCTCCTCCAGCGGCCTGCCCTTCAGGTTGGGCACGGCCACGACCTCGGGGCCGCGGGAGATGGTCAAGGTCACCGCGCCGTTGCCGCGGATCCGGCGGCCGCCGGCGGGATCGGTGTTCATCACCGTCCCGCGGTCGAACGATTCGCTGAACTTGCGCTCGACCCCCTTCACCCCGAGCCCGGCCTCGGACAGCTGCGAACGGGCCTGCGCCTCGCTCTTGCCGAGCAGGTTCGGGACCTTCGTGAACTGGCCGGAGTTGATGTACCAGACGCCGGTGCCCAGCCCGAGCGTGAGCAGGACGCCCGCGATGATCAGCAGCATGCCACGGCGGGGCCGCCGGGTGGTGGCCGGCCGGTGCGCGGGCGCAGCGGGCGGCGGGGGCGGCGTCTCCAGGCGGGAGGTGTACTGCATGGGCTGCTGCGCGGCCACCGGGCGCGGGATCACGCCGGTGCGGTCCTCGGCCGACGAGCGCTCCTCGGCGCGCGCCTGCGGAGGTACGGCGTCCAGCTCGGCGTCGCTGAGCAGCGCGCGGGCCCCGCGGGCCAGGCCGAGCAGGGCGGCGGCGTCGTAGGGGCGCAGCTCGGGGTTGCGGGCGGTGGCGTGCGCGACGAGTTCGTCGAGCCCGACGGGGAGCCCGGGGACCGCGGCGGAGGGCGGCGGGACGTCCTCGTGGAGGTGCTGGTAGAGCACCTGCGCGGGAGTGCCGCCGAGGTGGGGCTTGGCGCCGGTGAGCATCTCGTACAGGACGACACCGCAGGCGTAGACGTCCACGCGGGTGTCGGTGACGCCGTTCGCGATCTGCTCGGGGGCCAGGTAGGAGACCGTGCCGAGGACGGAGCCGGTGGTGTTGGTGACCGAGTCGACGGACCGGACCAGCCCGAAGTCGGCGACCTTCACCCGGCCGTCGTCACCGATCAGGACGTTCTCGGGCTTCATGTCGCGGTGGACGAAGCCGGCCCGGTGGGCGGCGCCGAGGGCGGCGAGCACCGGTTCGAGGATGTCCAGGGAGGCCCGGGGCTGGAGCGCGCCGCGCTCGCGGAGCACGTCGCGCAGGGTGCAGCCCGAGACGTACTCCATGGCGAGGTAGACGTACTGCCCGTCCGTGCCCTGGTCGAAGACGGCGACGACGTTGGGGTGCGCGAGCCGGGCCACGGACTTCGCCTCGCGGATGAACCGGTCGACGAAGGCGGCGTCGGCGGCCAGGGCCGGGTGCATCACCTTCAGGGCGAGGACCCGGTCGAGTCGGGTGTCGACGGCCCGGTAGACCGTGGCCATGCCACCGGCCGCGATGTGGGCGTCGATGCGGTAGCGGCCGTCGAGCACGCGCCCGACGAGAGGGTCTTCCAGGGTCGTATCCACCCGGCGATTCTACGAGCCGGTGGGAGGGGGTCGGCGTGGACGGGTCGGCTTGCAGCGCACCTGTGACGTCAGGTGCGGGTCCGGAGCCCCGGTCTCTCCGCCTCGCCGGCGTTCGGGGCGCGGGCTCCGGGGCGGCGCCCCGGGAGGCCGCGCCGCAGGTCAGAACGCCGGGCGCTCCGGGTCCAGCGCGGCGCGGCCCTGCGCAGGAGAGGAGGCTTCGGCGAAGCGGCGCTGGGGGATGCGGCCCGCGCGGAAGGCGAGACGGCCCGCCGAGACGGCGTCCCGCATGGCGCAGGCCATCAGGACCGGCTCCTGCGCCCGGGTCACCGCCGAGGCCAGCATGACCGCCGCGCAGCCCAGTTCCATCGCCAGCGCGGCGTCGGACGCCGTGCCCGCCCCCGCGTCCAGGATGACGGGCACGGACGCCCGCTCCCTGATCAGCTCGAAGTTGTGCGGGTTGCGGATCCCCATCCCCGACCCGATGGGGGAGCCCAGCGGCATGATCGCGGCGCAGCCCACGTCCTCCAGCTTCCGTGCGAGCACCGGATCGTCGTTCGTGTAGGGGAGGACCGTGAAGCCCTCGTCCACCAGGATCTCGGCGGCGTCCAGCAGCTCGACGCCGTCGGGCAGGAGGGTCCGCTCGTCCGCGACCACCTCCAGCTTGATCCAGTCCGTGCCCAGCGCCTCCCGGGCCAGCCGGGCGGTGAGCACGGCCTCGCCCGCCGTGAAACAGCCCGCCGTGTTCGGGAGGACCGAGATGCCCAGCTTCGACAGCACGGACAGGACGGAGCCCTGGACCGTGGGGTCCAGCCGCCGCATCGCGACCGTCGTGAGTTCCGTTCCGGACGCGACCAGGGCGCGTTCCAGGACGTCGAGGCTCGGGGCGCCGCCCGTGCCCATGATCAGGCGGGAGGAGAAGGTCCGGCCGCCGAGTGTGAGGAGGTCGTCCGCCATGGCGCTCAGCCTCCCTGGACCGCGGTGAGGATCTCGACCCGGTCGCCGTCGCCCACCGGCGTGGCCGGCCACTGCCCGCGCGGGACCACGGTCTCGTTGAGTGCGGCGGCGACGCCGGAGGGGGCCGCGGTCAGGGTGGCGACCACCGTGTCGAGGGTGGTGCCGGCCGCGACCTCGCGCGGCTCACCGTTGACGGAGATGGTCATGCGTACGACTCCTGACGTGCGGCGGAGAACCGGCGGGGGCTGAAGGGGCGTGCGATCTGCGGCAGTTCGCCGGTTGCCAGCAGCTCGGCGAGCACGTCGCCGGTGAGCGGGGTCAGCAGCACCCCGTTGCGGTAGTGCCCGGTCGCCAGGTGCAGGCCCGGCAGGTCGGTCGGGCCGAGCAGCGGGGCGTTGTCGGGCGAGCCGGGACGCAGCCCGGCCCGGGTCTCGGTGAGCGGGAGTTCGGTGATGCCGGGCACCAGCTCGTGGGCGTCGCGCAGGAGTTCGTAGACCCCGCCCGCGGTGACCGTGGTGTCCCAGCCGAGTTCCTCGCTGGTCGCGCCGACGACGAGTTCGCCGTTCTCACGCGGCACGAGGTAGACGTGGCTGCCGCGCACGACCGCCCGTACGGTCCGCGAGAGGAACGGCGCGTACGCCGCCGGCACCGTGAGCCGCAGGACCTGTCCCTTGACCGGCCGTACGGGGGCCACGACCTCCGGCGGGACGCCCGCCAGCCGGCCGCTGAGCGAGCCCGCCGCCAGGACCACCTGGCCCGCGCGCAGCTCCGTACCGTCGTCGAGCAGGGCGCCGGTCGCCCGGTCGGTGGTGGTGAGCAGCCGTTGCGCACGCGCTCGGTGCACGGTCACTCCGGCCCGCTCGCAGGCGGCCAGGAGGGCGGCCGCGAGCCGGCGCGGGTCGACCTGGTGGTCGCCGTCGACGCGCAGGCCGCCGCGGACGCCCGGGGCGAGCATGGGCTCCAGGCGGCGGCACTCGCGGCCGGTGAGCCACTCGGACTCCAGGCCGCAGCGGCGCTGCAGGGCGTGCAGCTCGCGCAGGTGGAGGCGGTCGTCGGCGTCGAGGGCGACGGCGAGGGTGCCGCAGGCCCGGTAGCCGATGTCCAGGCCGCCGCTCGCGTCGGCGAGCTCGGCGGCGAACTGCGGATAGCGCGCGGCGGAGGCGAGGCCGAGGCCGAGCAGGGCCTCCTCGCCGTAGTGCAGTTCGGTGACGGGGGCGAGCATGCCGGCCGCGACCTGGGCGGCGCCGCCGCCGGGTGACGGGTCGGCCAGTACGGTGCGCAGTCCGCGCGCCGCGGCCCGCCAGGCGGTGACCAGGCCGATGATCCCGCCCCCGATGACGAGGACGTCGGATCCCTTCCGAGATGAGTGCATGGGCGTCCAGCCCCTCCCTTCGCCGGCATGACCCGGATCAGGTTCGTACGGTCGGAGGCCGTCCAGCCTCCCTCTCAGCCCGGTGCGCCGGACTCCCGCGATAGGTACGGTGGCCAGACTAACCCGGCCGCGGACGGCGGGTAAGGCGGCACCTATTCCTGACGGAGCGTCAGATGATTAGGGTGGCCGGGTGAGCGAGCAGACGGAAAAGAATGAGCGCGGCGTCGTGATCGTCGGCGCCGGAATGGCCGGTGTGCAGACCGCGGTCGCCCTGCGCGAGCAGGGCTTCACCGGCCCCGTGACCCTGCTGGGTGCCGAACCCCACCAGCCCTACGACCGGCCCCCGCTGTCCAAGGCGGTGTTGCTCGGCAAGGCCGAGGACTCCGCCTTCGACGTGGACTTCGAGGGACTCGGCATCGAACTGAGGCTCGGCACGGAGGTCACCGGACTGCGGGCCGCCGACCGCGAGCTGGACACCGAGGCGGGCCCGGTCCCGTACGGGGTCCTCGTGCTGGCGACCGGCGCGCAGCCCCTGACCCTGCCCGGGACCGAGGGCGTCCCTGGCGTCCACCTGCTGCGCACGCTGGACGACGCGGCGCGGCTGCGCCCGGTCCTGGCGGCGGCCCCCCGGACCGTGGTCGTCGGGGCGGGCTGGATCGGCGCCGAATTCGCCACCGCGGCCCGGGAGGCGGGCTGCGAGGTGACCGTGGTCGAGGCGGCCGACCGGGTGCTGGCGGGGGCGCTGCCCGCGGAGGTCGCCGAGCCGATGGCGCGCTGGTACGGGGAGGCCGGAGCCCAGCTGATCACCGGGGCGAAGGTCGCCGGGATCGGGGCGGGGAAGGTCCTGCTCGCGGACGGGCGCGCCCTGCCCGCCGGGGCGGTCGTCGTGGGCATCGGCGCGCGCCCCGCCACCGGATGGCTGGCCGGGACCGGGGTGGAACTGGGCCCCGACGGGTCGGTCACCGCGGACGCGTATCTGCGCACCTCACTGCCCGGGGTGTACGCGGTCGGAGACTGCGCCTCCTTCCCGTCGGGGCGGTACGGGACGCGGCTGCTCGTGCACCACTGGGACAACGCACTGCAGGGGCCGAGGTCGGTCGCGGCGAACATCCTGGCCGGGGAGCCGGCCGCGGTGTACGACCCCGTGCCGTACTTCTGGTCGGAGCAGTTCGGGCGCTTCGTGCAGTACGCCGGGCACCACGGCGGGGCCGACACCCTGCTGTGGCGCGGGGACCCGGACGGGGCGGCGTGGTCGGTGTGCTGGCTGCGGGGCGGCGCCCTGGTCGCGGTCCTGGCCGTGGGCCGGCCGCGTGACCTGGCGCAGGGCCGCCGCCTGATCGAGGCGGCGGTTCCCCTGGACCCCGCAAAGGTCCGCGACCCCGCGACCCCGCTGAAGTCGGCCACCGCCTGACGGCCCGGGGCGCGTCCGGGACGGGCCCGCGACCCGGACGGGGCCGCCCAGGTACCGGCGGCGGAGCCGAGATGGCAGGCTTGTGCTCGTGACCGAGATTGACGCAAAGATCGATTCCCTTGTCCCCGCCTGGCTGTACCTCCCCGACATCGCGGAGATGCTCCACATCGAGGTGACCCGGGTCCGCCAGATGGTCAAGGAAGGGCAGCTCATCGCCGTACGCCGGGGTGAGAACCGCGCCCTGCAGGTGCCGGCCCCCTTCATCGACGGCGACAAGGTCGTCAAGGGGCTGGTCGGCCTGCTGACCGTGCTGCGCGACGACCGCTTCACCGACGAAGAGATCCTGGAGTGGCTCTTCACCGAGGATCCGACCCTGCCCGGCACCCCCGTACAGGCGCTGAGCGAGAATCGCGGCACGGAGGTGAAGCGCCGCGCTCAGGCGCTCGCCCTCTGACCTGATCCGCATTCGCTCCACCGCGGTGTACGGGCCCGTGCCCGTACACCGCTTCCATTACGGGGGTACACCCATGCAGCTGTCCGACGCCCGGCTCTACCTCTGCACGGACGCCCGCAAGCGCCAGGGTGACCTCCCCGAGTTCCTCGACGCCGTCCTCGCCGCAGGCGTGGACATCGTCCAGCTCCGCGACAAGGGCATGGAGGCGGGAGAGGAGCTCGAACACCTCCAGGTGTTCGCCGAGGCCGCCCGCCGCCACGGCAAGCTCCTCGCCGTGAACGACCGCGCCGACGTCGCCCACGCCATCGGCTCCGACGTCCTGCACCTCGGCCAGGGCGACATCCCCGTCCCCGCGGCCCGCGCCATCCTCGGCGAGCAGGTGCTGATCGGCCGGTCCTGCCACGCCGAGGACGAGGTCGACGCGGCCGTCGCCGAAGCCGGCGTCGACTACTTCTGCACCGGCCCCTGCTGGCCCACCCCCACCAAGCCCGGACGGCACGCCCCCGGCCTGGACCTGGTCCGGTACGCGGCCTCCGTGGAGCAGGAGCGCCCCTGGTTCGCCATCGGCGGCATCGACGGCGCGAATCTGGACGAGGTGCTGGACGCCGGCGCCACCCGCGTCGTGGTCGTCCGCGCCCTCACCGAGGCCACCGACCCCGGTGCGGCCGCCGCGGATCTCGCCCGGCGCGTGCGGGCCCGGCTCGGCTGAACGCCTGCCGACCTGGCATCCGGCATCCCGGACCTTTCGGCTATCCCGGTTATCCCGGGTCCCCTCGACGCTCTGGATGCAAGGCCACCCCGGAGACCCCGGATCCACCGACCCCCCGGACGCACCGACACCCGGACAGCCGTAGCGCGCCCTTGCGGATTGAGAGCGGCCCGGTGCGCGCCGCGCGGTCAGGTGTCCAAAAACGTGTCCAAAAGACGGACAGCACTTCGGTGTCCGCCGGGCCGCGTCTAACCTGCCCCCATGGCCTCTGGTACCGCTTCCACCTGGTCGGACCGTGCACACACGGTCCGCGACCTTCTCACGTCCGGGCACTCGTACTCCTTCGAGTTCTGGGCGCCGAAGACGGAGAAGGGCGAACGCAACCTCTGGAACGCCCTGCGCCGGGTCGAGGCGGTATCCCCCAGCTTCGTCTCCGTCACCTACGGAGCCGGAGGCTCCACCCGCGGCGGCACGGTCAAGGCCACCCAGGAGATCGCCGCGGACACCACCCTGACCCCGGTCGCACACCTCACCGCCGTGGACCACTCGGTCGCTGAGCTGCGCAATGTCATCGGACAGTTCGCCGACGCCGGGATCCGGAACATGCTCGTCGTGCGCGGAGACCCGCCGGGGGACCCGATGGGCGAGTGGGTGGCGCACCCCGAGGGCGTGCACTACGCCGCCGACCTGGTGCGGCTCGTCAAGGAGTCCGGAGACTTCTGCGTGGGCGTCGCGGCCTTCCCCGAAATGCACCCGCGTTCGACCGACTGGGACACGGACATCCGGCACTTCGTGGACAAGTGCCGCGCCGGTGCGGACTATGCGATCACCCAGATGTTCTTCGATCCGGAGAATTATCTGAGGCTTCGCGACAGCGTCGAGAAGGCGGGCTGCGAGACCCCGATCATCCCCGAGGTCATGCCTGTTGTGGGGATCAAGCAGCTCGACCGGCTGCCCCAACTCAGCAACGCACTCTTCCCCGCGGACGTGAAAGAGCGCATGCTCGCCGTCAAGGACGACCCGGCCGCTGTACGCTCCATTGGCATCGAGTTCGCCACGGAGTTCTGCGCGCGGCTGCTGTCCGAGGGTGTCCCGGGGCTGCACTTCATCACGCTGAACAATTCCACGGCGACTCTCGAAATCTACGAGAACCTGGGCCTGCACCAGCGGGCCTGAGCGGCCATACCCCATTCCCGTGCGGGCGGCCGTACCGAGAGGGGCCACGCATGGGAATGACGGTCCTCTACATCGCGTTCGGCTTCGTCGCGCTGTGGCTGCTTGCCGAGGTCCTGATGCAGTACAAGGCGCGGCTCCGCTGGCGCCTGCTCGCATTCGCCGGCTTCCTCGGCGTGGTCGCCGGGGTGGTCCTGCCGTCCGTGCCGGTCATCGGCGCCGGCGCGGCCGCCTTCGCCGTGGGCCAGACCCTGGTGACGCTGTCCTTCCGCAAGGGCTTCGTCGCCGGCTGGGCGCTGCGCCGCGGCGGGGAACCCGTACGGCAGTCCAGACGCCGCCGCTCCGGGGGCGCCGCGCAGCCGGAGCCGGCGCTGCAGGTCACCTCTCTCGAGTACGAGGACGCGGACGGAACCGCGGACGAGCGGCGGTTCCAGGCCGCGGCCGAGGAGGTCTACAGCCCGCAGCCGGTGCCCGAGGACACCGGTTCGTACGGGATACAGAGCTTCACGCAGACGCCCGACGCCGGCCAGACGGCGGCCTTCGCCTCGCCGTTCACCACGGCGGAGCAGGACGCCCACCAGTACGCGGCGTACTACGACCCGCAGAACCAGGGCGGCGCCAGCGGCGGGTACGACTACTCCGGCGGCTACCCGACGGGTGGGCAACAGCAGGTCTACGCCGCCTACTCCGACCCGTACATCGGCACCGGCGGCGGCGTCGCCCCGCCACAGCCGTACGACTACACCCCGTACGCCGGCTACGGGCAGCAGTACTCGATGGACACGCCCCCCGGCGGGGTCTGGGTCCCGCAGCAGCGGTCCACCGACGGCGCCGGCCAGCCCTACGCGACGGAGGAGCAGGCCGAGCCGCCGCAGCAGTACCCGTACCCCCAGCAGGGCGAGTACGAGCAGTACCGCTACTGATCACTGCGAGCCGCGGAACTCCGCTCCCTCGACGATCAGCCCGGCCACCAGGGCCCCTGTCATCCCGGCGTGCGCCAGTCCGCCGCCGGGATGGGCCCAGCCGCCCGCCAGGTACAGCCCGGGCACGGCCGTGGTGTTGGCCGGGTACAGCAGCCGGCCCCCCGCCCCCGCGAGGGCGGGCGCGGGCACCGCGCCGCCGACCGCACCGGTCACCGCCTCGACATCGGCCGGGGTGCGCACCTCCTGCCACAACAACCGCTCCCGCAGCCCCTGTACGGCCTTCTCCGCGAGGTCCAGCAGTTCGGCGGGCTCCGGCGCCCCGGACCCGTGTACGGCGCTCACCGTGATCGCCTCGTGCTCCTCGTCGGGGCGGGTGGCCGGATCGTCCGGGCGCATGACGGTGACCTGCGCCCCGGAGGCGTGCACCACGGTGCGGTGGACGGCGGTGGCGGGACGCGCCCCGCGCAGCGCGAGCAGGAGCGTGATCCGTCCGGGTACGCCGTCCCCGCGGGCGGGGACCGCCTCCGGCGGCCACGGCGGCGAACCGGCCGGCAGCTGCCGCGGGTCGATCCCGCAGACCACGCAGTCGGCGGCGACCTCGGTGCCGTCGGCCAGCAGCAGCCCTGCCGCCCGGCCGCCGCGGACCAGGACCTCCCGCACCTCCGCGCCGAAGGCGAAGACGACCTTCCGCTCCAGGCAGCGCTCGTACACGGCGGTGGCCAGCGCCCGCATCCCGCCGCGCACGTACCAGCTGCCGAAGGTCTGCTCCATGTACGGGAGGACGGTCGCCGAGCCGGGCGCGGTGGCGGGGTCGATCCCGTAGGTGCGCACCAGGCCGGTCAGCAGCTCCGCGAGGCCGCCGCCGAGCTCCCGGGCGGCCACCTCGGCGAGGGTCGGCGTCCGGCGGCGCAGCAGGCCGCTCCTGCGCAGGGCTGGGTACGGGTCGCCGCCCAGCTCCTGCCGGGCACCGGGCCGCAGCGGCTCCTCCAGCAGCGGGCGGCGGGTGGCGTCCCAGGTGTCCCGGGCGCGGCCCAGCAAGGAGTTCCAGCGCTCGCCCGCGCCCTGGCCGAACGAGGTGTCGAGGGCGGCGGCGACACCGCCGCGCGAGGCGCCCGGCAGAGTGACGTCGATGCCGTGGTGGGGGAGGACGTGGCGGACGGCCGGGTCGACCTGGACCATGTCGACGCAGTCCTCCAGCGACCGCTTGCCCGTCTTCACGAACAGGTCGCGGTAGACGGCGGGCAGGTGCAGCAGCCCGGGGCCGGTGTCGAAGGCGAAACCGTCGCGCTCGTACCGCCCGACCGCTCCGCCGTAGATCGCCCCACGCTCGTACACCGTCACCTGGTGCCCCGCCACGGCCAGCCGGGCCGCCGTCGCCATCGCGCCCATGCCGGCGCCGATCACCGCAATTCGTGCCATGCGGCCGAGCCTATCGACCCCCTCGGGGGCGATGTGGTCAGCGGGGTGGGGCCCCGGTGGCCTCGTGGGCCTCGGTGGCCAGCCGCCTCTCCTCGCGGCGCTGGGCGCGACGGCGCAGGAAGCGGCGGATCCGGGACCACAGGAAGACCAGTATGGCCAGGCCCGCGGCCAGCAGGACGGCCGCGATGATCGCGGCGGCCTCCGGATTGAACATCGCGAAGGTGACGAGACCGGCCACACCGAGGTCCTCGGCGATGCTCATCGCCACGTTGGTGAACGGCTCGGGCGAGGTGTTGATCGCCATCCGGGTGCCGGCCTTGACGAAATGGCTGGCCAGAGCGGTGGAACCGCCGATGGCGCCGGCGGTGATGTCGGAGAGCGAGCCGCTCTGCCCGGCCAGCAGCGCGCCGATCACCGCACCGGACACCGGGCGGATCACGGTGTGGACGGCGTCCCATATGGAGTCGACGTACGGGATCTTGTCGGCGACCGCCTCGCAGAGGAACAGCACCGCCGCGACGATCAGCACGTCCGTGCGCTGCAGCGCGGCGGGGACCTCGTCGGTCAGGCCGGTACGGCCGAAGAGGCCGAGCAGGAGGACCACGGCGTAAGCGTTGATCCCGCTGGCCCAGCCGCTGGTGAAGACCAGGGGGAGCACACTCATTGGATCATCATGCCGTACGGCCTCGCGGAACAGTGAGGGGATGGTCGCACGGTGGCGGCCATCCCCTCACTCACGTCGTCCGGGGCTACTGCCCCTGCTCGTCACGGCGGCGCTGCCACCGTTCCTCGATGCGGGTCATCATCGACCGACGCTGCCGGTTGTGGCCGCGGGCCGAACCACCGGTACTTCCGGAGACGGGCTGCTCGCCAGGCTTGGGTGCCTTGCGCCAACCGGTGACCACCAGGACCGTACATCCCAGCATGACGAGGAACCCCACCACGCTGATCCAGAGCACGTTCGGAATGATCACACCGGTCATGAGGAGCGCGATACCCACCACAATGCCTGCGACTGCCTGGTAGACCCGTCGCCGGGTGTACGTACGCAGTCCGCTTCCCTCAAGCGCTGTCGCGAACTTGGGATCTTCGGCGTACAGCGCTCGCTCCATCTGCTCGAGCATTCGCTGCTCGTGCTCCGAGAGCGGCACGGGAGTCCTCCTCATCCGTCGGTCGCGGGGGGGTAGCGACCAGGGGTCCCCTTCAGGATAGGCGGGGAATCGCCCCCGTGATACCCGCCCTCTACGCCACGTTCAAAAGACACGGCCCAGAAAAACACAGCTTGCAAAGCCACTGCGCGAAACCGTACCGCCGCGGGAGCGGTCACTGAGGCCCTTATTCCCCAATGGCTCGTTCACCATGCCGGTCACTGCTCCCGATCATACGGGGCCGACCGCCGGAACGAAGGGTGAGTGGCCGACTCCGTGCGCGGAAGATCCCAGTTCAGGCGTGCTTCTCGCCCAAGACGTGCAGTTGCGTGGCCACCGCGTGGAAGGCGGGCAGCTCCGCGGCGGCCTCCTCCAGACGCAGCAGCGCCTCCACGGCGCCCGGCTCGGTGTCCACCAGGACGCCGGGAACGAGGTCGGCGAAGATCCGCACGCCGTGCACCGCGCCGACCTCCAGGCCGGCCCCGCCGACCAGCTCGGAGAGCTGTTCGGCGGTGAAGCGGCGCGGCACCGGGTCGCCGGAGCCCCAGCGGCCGGCGGGGTCCGTCAGGGCCGTACGGGCCTCCGTGAAGTGACCGGCCAGCGCGCGGGCGAGGACGGCCCCGCCGAGGCCGGCGGCCAGCAGGCTGAGCGTGCCGCCGGGGCGCAGGGCCGCCACCGTGTTGGCCACGCCCTCGGCCGGGTCGTCCACGTACTCCAGCACGCCGTGGCAGAGCACCACGTCGTAGGCGTCGCGCTCGACGACGTCCAGCAGACCCTGGGCGTCACCCTGGACGCCGCGGACCAGGTCCGCGACGCCGGCCTCGGCGACCCGGCGCTCCAGCCCGAACAGCGCGTTCGGGCTGGGGTCGACCACGGTGACCCGGTGGCCCAGCCGGGCCACCGGTACGGCGAACTTGCCGGTGCCGCCGCCGGTGTCCAGTACGTCGAGCACGTCCCGCCCGGTCGCCTTCACCCGGCGGTCGAGTGCCTCCTTCAGGACCTCCCACACCACGGCGGTGCGAAGGGAGGCGCGGGGGCGGGAAGTGTCCGACACGGCTGATGGCTCCTCGGCGCGGTAAGGGAGAGCGGTGAGTGCCCCACCCTATTGCCTCCGGCAGCCGGGCAGCTCATCCCGCGTCCGGGCGTTCCGTCCGGGGCTCCGGCAGGGTCTGCGGCAGGTGCGGGGACGGTGTCCGGACGGCGAGCATCCGCTCCACCAGGCGCAGGAACATCGAGACGGCGCGCACCAGATCATCCGCGTCACGGCAGCTCGCCGCGTCCGCTATCCCCGCCTCGGCCCGGGCCCGGCGGTCGGCGCCGGAGGCGAAGAGCGCGCTCCACTCGGCCAGCTCCGGCGCTATCTCCGGCAGCACCTCCCACGCGCTGCGGATCCGCGGCCGTCGCCGCGCGTTCACCGGTTCCGGCCGCCCGCGGGCGGCGAGCACGGCCGCGGCGGTGCGCAGCGCGGCGAGGTGGGCGGTGGCGTAGCGCTCGTTGGGACGGGTCAGCCGGGCGGCCTCGGCCAGGCCGCTGCGGGCCTTGGCGAGCAGGTCGAGGGCGGCTGGTGGAGCCGTCGACTTGCGCAGGACGGGGTGGACAGGGGACGGGGACGGTGTGGCCATGACGAACCTCCTGTCGATGCGTTGCCCCCATCGTGACGGGGCCCACTGACAATCACGCTGACCTGCACTTTTTCGGTCGATTAACCGACAACTGCCCCCTCCTGCCCACGTGGTGCTCCGAAGAGTGGTAGTTTTTGAACTGACCGGTCAGTTTAAAAAGAAGGGGGACGGCGTGGACAGCCCGCACGGCGCGGCCGTCAAAGCCGAGGACTTCGGACTCAAGGGCCCGCGCGGCTGGGCCTTCCGAGGGGTCGGCATCGACGCGGCGCCCGGCTCGCTCATCGCGGTCGAAGGCCCCTCCGGCAGCGGCCGGACCTGCCTGCTCCTCGCTCTCACCGGACGTATGAAGCCCACCCGGGGGCACGCCGAGATCGGCGGGCACCGGCTGCCCAAGAAGATGGCCGCCGTACGCCGGATCGCCGCCCTCGGCCCGGTCCCCGGGGTCAACGACCTCGACCAGTCCCTCACCGTCGCGGAACAGCTGCGCGAGGGCGCGCTGCTCCAGCGCCGCTACGACGCTCCGGTCCGCGCCCTGCTGAGGCCCCGGGCCGAGCGCCGCGCCCGCGCCGAGGCCCGGATCGACGCGGCCCTGGCCGCCGCCGGACTGGACCTCGACACGCTGCCCAAGGGGGCGCGCACCTCCGTACGGGACCTGGAACGCCTGGAGTCCGTACGGCTGTCCGTGGCCATCGCCCTGCTGGGCTCCCCGCGGCTGCTGGCCCTCGACGACCTCGACCTGAAGCTCTCGGACACCGAACGCGCCGAGGCCTGGGACCTGCTGCGCTCGATCACCGCCGGCGGGACCACCGTCATCGCGGCGTGCAGCGAGGCGCCCGCCGACGCGGTGGTCCTGCGGACCTGCCCCAAGGAGCCGGACGGTCCGCAGGCGCCCGCCGCCGCACCGACGGCCCCGCCCGGCGGCGGCGACGCGCGGAAGGTCGCGTGGGAAACCCCCGCGAAGGGCGGCCCCGCTGCGGAGGCGGACTGCGAGGCGGATGCCGACCAGGAGCCGGACACCGACGCGGACGCGGACGGCGAGAACGACACGGGCACCGACGGCGAGAACGACGCCGACGGCGAGAACGACGCCGACACCGAGATGGACCTCGACGCCGACGCCGGCACCGACACCGACACCGAGAACGACGACACGAAGGGGGCGGACGATGCGCTCGCCGAAGCTGGCCGCGCTTGAGCTGAAGCGGTTCGGGCGGGGGAAGCTGCCCCGGGCCGCTCTCGTCGCGCTGCTCCTGCTGCCGCTGCTCTACGGAGCCCTGTACCTCTGGTCCTTCTGGGACCCGTACAGCCGTCTCGACAAGGTGCCCGTCGCCCTCGTCAACGCCGACCGCGGCGCGACCGTCGACGGCAAGCGGTTGGACGCGGGGGGTGAGATCACCGAGAAGCTCCGCGACAGCAAGGCCTTCGAGTGGCACGAGGTGAGCGCCAAGCAGGCGGCCAAGGGGCTGGAGAACGGCACGTACTACCTCACCCTGACCATGCCGGCGGACTTCAGCGAGAAGATCGCCTCCAGCTCGGGCGACGACCCCACCACCGGGGCCCTCCAGGTGCGCACCAACGACGCCAACAACTACGTCGTCGGCTCCATCTCGCGCTCCGTCTTCTCCGAGGTCCGCTCCGCGGCGTCCGCCAACGCCTCCCGTGGCTTCCTCGACAAGATCTTCGTCAACTTCTCCGACCTGCACGACAAGACGGCCGAGGCCGCCGACGGCGCCGACAAGCTCAAGGACGGCGCGGGCAAGGCCAAGGACGGCGCGAAGGAACTCGCGGACGGCCTCGACACCGCAGAGGAGAAGACCGGTGAACTCAACAGCGGCCTGAAGAAGCTCAACTCGGCCGCGACCAAGCTGGAGACCGGCTCGAAGGACGTCGCGGACGGCACCCAGGCCCTCGCCGACAAGGTCAACGGGGCCGCCGACAAGGCCCGCCCCTTCGTCAAGGACCCCAAGAACCTCGCGGACACCGCCGAACTGGTCGCCGACAGCGCGAAGGTGGTCAACGACCACCTCGCCACGTTCGTCGAGAAGGCCCCGGCCGCCGCCTCCGTCGCCAAGAAGGCCTCCACCGGCGCGGACGCGTACTACACCAGGCACTGCGTCACCCCCGGCGCCGAACCGCACCTCGCCTCCTGCCCCGACCTGAAGCTGGTCAAGGACGACGCGGCCAAGGCCGCCGAACTCGCCGGGGAGGTCAGCACCCTGGCCAAGAGCGCGAGCGGCGACGTCGCCAAGCTCCGCACCCAGCTGACCGACCTGGAGAAGAAGGCCCGCGAGCTCGTCGACAAGGCCCCCCAGCTCGCGGGCGACCTCGACGCGGCCGTCGCGAAGGTCAACGCCCTCAACACCGGCGCCCACAAGGTCGCCACCGGCATGGCCCAGCTGCACACCGGCCTCGGCTCGGCCGCCAGCGGCTCCGGCGCCCTCAGCGACGGCGTCGGCAAGCTCGGCGACGGCGCCCACCGCCTCGACAGCGGCATGTACAAGCTCGTCGACGGCACCGGGGAGCTCGCCGGCGGCCTGCACGAGGGCGCCGGCAAGATCCCCGACTACGACCAGCAGCAGCGCGACACGCGCACCGAGGTCATGGCCGACCCGATCAAGCTCGCCAACCAGTCCCTGCACAAGGCGCCCAACTACGGCACCGGCTTCGCCCCGTACTTCATCCCGCTGTCCCTCTGGGTGGGCGCGATGGTCGCCTACATGCTGATCGCGCCGATGAACCGGCGTGCCCTGTCCGCGGGCGCGTCGCCCTGGCGGATCGCCCTCGCCGGCTGGCTGCCCGTGGTGGGGATCGGCACCGCCCAGGTCGCCCTGCTGATGTCCGTGCTCCGCTGGGCCCCGGACCTCGGCCTGGAGATGGCCCACCCGGCCCTCACCATCGCCTTCCTGCTGCTGGTCACCGCCTGCTTCGCGGCGATCATCCAGTGGCTCAACGCCAAGTTCGGCGCGGCCGGGCGGATCCTGGTCCTCGCCGTCCTGATGCTGCAGCTGACCTCGGCGGGCGGCACCTACCCCGTCCAGACCAGCCCGGACTTCTTCAACGACATCCACCCCTACCTGCCGATGTCGTACGTGGTCGAGAGCCTGCGCCACCTCATCACCGGCGGCGACCTCGGCCCGGTATGGCAGGGCTTCGCGGTCCTCACGGCCTTCACGGTCGGAGCCCTCGCCCTCACCGCGCTCGCCGCCCGCGGCAAGCAGGTGTGGACGATGGACCGACTGCACCCGGAACTGAGCCTGTAGGGACGTGTTGACCTGTGACAATCAGCGCCATGGAAAGCAGCAGCACCGGTACGGGCAGCATCGGCGGCCGTCGCCAGGCCACCCGGCAGAAGCTCTACGAAGCGGCCGTGACCCTCATCGCCGAAAAGGGCTTCTCCGCGACCACGGTCGAGGAGATCGCCGAGCGGGCGGGCGTCGCGAAGGGCACCGTCTACTACAACTTCGCGAGCAAGAACGACCTCTTCGAGGAACTGCTGCGGCACGGCGTCGGGCTGCTCACGGTCTCGCTGCGGACGGCGGCGGAGGAGACGGAGGCGCGCGGCGGCAGCCGCGTCGAGGCCCTCGACGCGATGATCCGCGCGGGGCTGGTCTTCATCGACCGGTATCCGGCCTTCACCCAGCTCTACGTCGCCGAGCTGTGGCGGACCAACCGCGCATGGCAGTCCACGCTGATGGTGGTCCGCCAGGAGGCGGTGGCCGTCGTGGAGAACGTGCTGCGCGAGGGCGTCGAGCGCGGTGAGCTGAGCGCAGAGATCGACGTGCCGCTCACCGCGGCCGCGATGGTCGGGATGGTGCTGGTGGCCGCGCTGGACTGGCAGTCGTTCCAGAGCGAGCGGTCTTTGGACGACGTCCACTCTGCGCTGTCGCTGCTGCTGCGGGGCCGGGTCAGCGGCAACCGCTGACCCGGCGGCCGACCCGCCGGGGACCCCCCAGTCGGCGGTGCCGCGCGGGTGCGTCAGCCCGTACAACTGGTGGGGCCTGCCGCGGCAGCTGAGTATCCGTACCTAGGCGCGGAGATGAGTACGCGCGCGGATGGCTCCCACCTGCGCAGACGCCAGACTGGGAGCAACGGACAGGGGCCCGGTCCGCACCGCCGGCACGGGGCTGCGGAGCGGACCGGGTGCCTCCTTCCGTGCCGGGTGGGGGAACGGTGAACACGGCGGGGCTCGGGGGGATCGAGCCTCGCCGTTTCGCATCCGCGGGTCTGCCGTGCCGCGCAGCCGCAGGAGCCAGGGCTCCGGCTCCTGACGCCCGCGCCTCAATCGCAGGCGAGGCTCCAAGACCGGGGCTCTGCCCCAGACCCCGCGCCTCAATCGCCGGGGCTGATCGTGCCCGGGCCGGGATCAACGGCCAGGGTTCCGCCCCCGACCCCGTGCTTCGGTCGCCTACAGGCTGAATGCGTCCGGCGGGGCTGGGGAATTCAGCCCCGCCGGCGTTTGAGGCGCGGGTCCGGGCAGAGCCCGGGAAGCGGGCCTCAGCGGTGGCTGCGTACCGCGGGTCCGGGCAGAGCCCGGCCCCGCCTCAGTGCCGGCCTCGTACCGCGCGCCCCGGCAGGGCCCGCGAGGTGGGGCTCAGCCGCGGCCTCGTAGGGGGAGGCGCAGGCGCAGGGTGGTCAGGCGGGTCGAGGCCGCCGCGGCCACCGCCGACCACCGGTTCGAGGCCGCCCAGGAGAGGCGTGCCGCCGAGCGGGGCAGCAGCAGGGCCCGCAGCCGGGCCGGACGGCCCACCGCGGCCAGCAGACCCGCGTGGGCCAGCAGCACGTCGTCCGCCAGCCCCTCGTACGAGACGTCCGCACCCGGCGGCGCGTACAGGGCCCGTTCCACCGCACCCGCGACCCGGTGGACCGCCTCCGCGGCGTCCGGCTCCAGGCCGCCCAGGTCCACGATCCGGCTCGCCGCCCGGCGCGGGGACAGCGCCTCGTCCGGGACCACGCCCACGTCCCAGGCGCTGTCGCCCAGCTCCCGCCAGGCCGTCAGGACCTCCCGGGTCCCCAGGCGGCGGGCCCGCAGCCGGGTTCGCCACAGCAGCGGCAGCAGGGGCACGCCCAGCACCGCCGCCACGGCCGCCGCCCAGCCGAGGATCGTCGCCGCCGACGGCCCGTCGTCGTGGGGGGTGGTCTGCGTCGGCGCGGCCGCCCCGCACTCGCCGAGCTTCTTCATCGACGGCGGGCACTCGTCGGCCTTCGACGGCGCCGCCGTCGGCTGCGCGGCGCCCTGCGAGGGCAGCGGGGCCGGCGCGGACGGCTGCTGGGCCGTCGGCGTCTGGGCCCGGGAGTAGTCCGGCACGTTGATGCCGGCCCGGGGCGTCGGCTCGAACCGGGTCCAGCCCACGCCCTCGAAGTACAGCTCGGGCCAGGCGTGCGCGTCCCGCATCGAGACGTTCACGCTGCCGTCCGACTGCTTCTCACCGGGCGTGAAGCCCACCGCCACCCGGGCCGGGATGCCCAGCGAGCGGGACATCGCCGCCATCGAGAACGCGAAGTGGACGCAGAAGCCCTCCTTGTCGGCGAGGAACCGGGCGACCGCCTGCGGACCCGTGCCCGAGGCGGTCCTCGTGTTGTAGCGGAATCCACCGTTCACGGCGAAGAAGTCCTGCAGCTTCACCGCTCGCGTGTAGTCGTCCTTCGATCCCTGCGTCACCTGGCGGGCCGTCTCGCCGACCACCGGCGGCAGATTCTCCGGGAGCTTCGTGTACTCGGCCTTGATCTGCGGGTCCGGCCCCGGGGCGCTCTGCAGCTGCTGCGCGGTCGGGTTCAGCAGCAGACTGCGCACGGTGTACGCCGAGCCCTGGACGTTCTGGAACCTGTCCCGGCCCAGCTGGTCACCGACCAGCGTCCGGCCGACGGGCTCGAACCGCCACTTCCCGCCGATCTCCACCGACGTCGCCGGATACGGCATCGGGAGGTAGCGCTGGGTGAAGGTGTCCGCCGCCGTGATGTTGGTGCGCACCTCCGAGGCGGTGGTGCGGACCGCACCGCCGAGCCCGGGCGGCTCGGGCATCCGCTTCGGCACGTCGACCAGGGCCCGCCCGGAGGCCTCCCACTTGACGCCGTTGAACTCGTCCAGCGCCACGATCCGGAGGTACTGCTCGCTCTGCTGCGGATTGTCCGTGCGGTACTTCAGCACCACACGGTTGTCCGGCGTGTTCAGGTTGCTCTGCAGGGAGACCAGCGGGTTGACCGCCGAGATCGTCCCGCCCGCGCCGCCGCTCTCCGCGCCCTCCTGGTTGCCGCCCAGCAGGCCGCCGCCGAGCGCGGGCAGCGCCGCCGGCACGGCCAGCGCCAGCCCCAGGGTTATCGCGCCGATCCGCCGGCCGAACCGCACCGGGGCCGTCGCCTGTCCGCCGCCGCTGCTGAGGCCGGAGTCGGCCGAGCCCCGGCCGCGCGGGGCCGCGCCGAAGACCCGGCCCCACTGCGCGAGCCGGTCCCGGCCTTCGGCCAGCAGCATCATCAGGTAGCCGCAGCCCGCCAGCAGGAAGGAGACCCAGGAGGCCTCCCCGCCGCCCGACAGGCCCGCGGCCACCGAGTACAGGGCGAGCAGCGGCAGTCCGGCCGCGGCGGCCGTCCGCGCGGTCACCGCCAGCGTGTCCACCAGCAGCCCGATCAGCAGCACCCCGGACACCAGCAGCAGCCGGATGCCGTCCGTCAGCGGGGCCGGGATGGCGAACTCGCCCACGTCTTTGACGCCCTGCCCGAACAGCGCGCCGAAATCCGTCACCAGATAGGCCAGCGGCCCGTCCCCGTCGGACTCGCCCTTGCCGGCGAAGAGGAACGCGAGCAGCAGCAGCGACACCAGCAGCTGCGCGGCCACGGTCAGCGACCGGGCCAGCGGCACCCGCCGCGCCCCGGCCCCGACCGCGCTCTGCACGATCAGCAACAGCGCCGCCTGGAGCAGCCAGACCGTCGAATCCACCAGCGGGCTCAGCGACCACGAGGTGAGGAGAGTCGCCAGTGCCGCGAACACCGTCAGTTTCGCGCGCCCGCTCATTCCCGACCTCCGAAGGTTCCCGTACCGACGCGAGCGGTCCCCGCCTGTCGCCACAGCTCGCCGAAGGCCACCCCGGGCGGGGCGGCCAGCGCCGTCCAGCCCGCGTCGCGCAGCCGGTGCAGCCGCTCCTCCAGCGGGGTCACGGCGTGCCCCGGCGCGGGCTGCCCGCCCCAGGCCGCGGTGTCCAGGACGAAGGCCATCGCGCCCGAGGTGCGCTGGCGCATCTTGGCCGCCAGTTCGGTCTGTACGTCGTCCAGGTCGCCGAAGAAGGCGATGAGGAGCCCGTCACCGCCCCCGCCGTGGAAGCCCCCGCCGCCGCGCACGGCGTCGTAGGCCCGCGAGAGCCCGGCGCCGTCGGAGTGGCCGACCACCGCGAGGGTGTCCATCATCAGTCCGGCGGCCTCGGCGGACTCCTGTCCGCCGGAGGAGAATCCGCCACCCCCCTCTCCCGGCACCGAGTTCCCGGTGTCCGTGAGGAGCCGCACCGAGAAGCCCTGCTCCAGCACGTGGACCAGGCTGGAGGCGGCAGCCGAGACGGCCCACTCGAAGGCGGAGTCGGGGCCGGCGCCGTCGTAGGCCAGGCCCCGGGTGTCCAGCAGGACGGTGGCCCGGCTGCGCTGCGGCTGCTCCTCGCGGCGGACCATGAGCTCGCCGTAGCGGGCGGTGGAGCGCCAGTGCACCCGGCGCAGGTCGTCGCCGCGCCGGTAGCCGCGCGGGATCACGTCGTCGTCGCCGGCCAGGGCCAGCGAGCGGCGGCTGCCGTCGCCGTAGCCGTTGGACTCGCCGGTCAGGCGGACCGGCGGCAGCGGCTCGGTGCGCGGGATGACGGTGAGGGTGTCGTAGGTACTGAACGAGCGGGTCAGCTCGACCAGCCCGAAGGGGTCGGTCAGCCGCAGCTGGAGCGGGCCCAGGGGATAGCGGCCGCGCAGGTCGGAGCGGACCCGGTAGGACACCTCGCGGCGCCCGCCGGGCTCGACCCGGTCCAGTACGAAGCGGGGGCGCGGGCCCAGGACGTAAGGCACCCGGTCCTGGAGCATCAGCAGGCCGGTGGGCAGTCGCGAGACGTTGTCCATGCGCAGCTGCACCCGGGCCTCGGAGCCCGCGGGCACCCGTCCCGGGCTCAGCCGACGGCTGCCGGAGACCCGGTAGCGGGTGCGGTGCAGGGCGTAGACGCAGATCAGCGGCAGGAGCGCGAGCAGCAGGCCGACCCGCAGCAGTTCGCCCTGGCCCAGGACGTACGCACACGCGGCGGCGGCTATCCCGGCGGCCAGGAACGAGCGGCCCCGGGTGGTCAGCCCCGACAGCGAGGCACGCAGCCCGCCCCCGTCCCCCGCGCCGCCGGCGCCGCGCGGGGCACCGGCGCTCATCAGAAGCCCCGGATGCCCGCGCCGGGCGGCATTTCGCCGCGGGCGTGTGCGGCCGGGACGGGGGTGCGCTGGAGGATCTCGGCGACGACCTGCTCGGAGGTGCGCCGGTTGAGCTGGGCCTGCGCGGTGGGCAGCAGCCGGTGCGCGAGGACCGGGCCGGCCAGCGCCTGGACGTCGTCGGGCAGGACGTAGTCACGTCCGGCGAGCGCGGCGGAGGCCTTCACGGCGCGCAGCAGGTGCAGGGTGGCGCGGGGCGAGGCGCCGAGCCGCAGGTCGGGGTGGCTGCGTGTGGCGGAGACCAGGTCGACGACGTAACGCCGGACCGGCTCGGCCACGTACACCTCGCGGACCGCCTCTATCAGCTTGATGATCTCGTGGGCGTGCGCGACGGCCGTCAGGTCGTCGAGCGGGGAGAGCCCGCCGTGCACGTCGAGCATCTGCAGCTCGGCCTCGGGGCTGGGGTAGCCGACGGAGACGCGGGCCATGAAGCGGTCGCGCTGGGCCTCGGGCAGCGGGTACGTGCCCTCCATCTCCACCGGGTTCTGGGTGGCGACGACCATGAAGGGGCTCGGCAGCGTGTACGTCGTGCCGTCGATGGTGACCTGGCGCTCCTCCATCGACTCCAGCAGCGCCGACTGGGTCTTCGGCGAGGCGCGGTTGATCTCGTCGCCGATGACGATCTGCGCGAAGATCGCACCCGGCTTGAACTCGAACTCGCGGCGCTGCTGGTCGTAGATGCTGACACCGGTGATGTCGGAGGGCAGCAGGTCCGGCGTGAACTGGATGCGCTGCACCGAGCAGTCGATGGACTTGGCGAGTGTCTTCGCCAGCATCGTCTTGCCGACGCCGGGCACGTCCTCGATCAGCAGGTGCCCCTCGGCGAGCAGCACGGTCAGCGCGAGGCGTACGACCTCGGGCTTGCCCTCGATCACGCTCTCGACCGAGTGGCGCACCCGCTCCGCCGTGCTGGTCAGATCCGCGAGGCTCGCTCGGTCGTCATACGTCGTCACCTTGGTTCTCCTCGGCCCTTTCCCAGGGCCGACGCCCTTGGCGCATGACCGGCCCACCCCGAAACACGGACACCGGCTCCGGGGGATCCCGGGTGGTGCCACCCCGCATTCTTGACGGCGTTACGGCCTCGTGTCACTCAAGAGCTGGGATCGATCTCCCGCAGGAGCCCGGTGTGCACATCGAAGACGAAGCCTCGCACATCGTCTTTGAAGGGAAGGAAGGGGTTCGTGCGAACCCGCTGCATGGACTGGCGGACGTCCTGGTCCACGTCCCGGAAGGCCTCGACGGCCCAGGCGGGACGCTGGCCGACCTCGTCCTCGAGCTCGTGCCGGAAGTCCTCGGTCAGGCTTTCGAGGCCGCAGCCGGTGTGGTGGATGAGTATCACCGTGCGGGTGCCCAGCGCCCGCTGGCTGATGGTGAGGGAGCGGATGGTGTCGTCGGTGACCACACCGCCCGCGTTGCGGATGGTGTGGCAGTCGCCCAGTTCGAGGCCGAGCGCGGCATGGAGGTCGAGGCGGGCGTCCATGCACGCGACGACGGCTACCTGCAGGACGGGGCGGGCGTCCATGCCGGGGTCGGAGAACTTCGCGGCGTAGCGCTGATTCGCCTGGACGAGCCGGTCGGTGACGGATCCGCCGGCGGATGCCTTGGGTGCGGACTCGGCAGGCAGGGATGCGGAAGTCGTCATGGATACGACGGTAGTGGTCACGGGAGGTAAAGGCCTTGCGTGAGGACGGACAAAGAACGTCAACAAGGCTTGTTGTGAGCTAACCCACAGGGGTGGGGGCAAGGCGGCCGTCCGGGTGATTCGCGCCTTTTGCCGGTTGGATCCGAGAGCTGTGCACGGCGCGCGCAGGCGGTTCGTTGACCGCGGCGACCGTTGCACTAAAGTGACGCGAACCGGCCGGAGCCCGGCCCTGACCGGCCGCCCGGCCCCCGAAGAACACTCCGCGTGCGCGGCGCGTACGTACGGCCCGGCCCTCTCCCGCTCACCGGCCGGCCGGCGCCACTTCCCCGGCGTCGGCCGGGCAGGGCGGGGGACCCGGTGGTGCGTACGCCTGCCGCGCCGTTATCTGAGAGGGCGCTTTGACTAGCGAGTCCCGACATGTCCCGGTGATGCTCCAGCGGTGCCTGGACCTGTTGGCCCCGGCGCTGGAGAGGCCCGGGGCCGTCGTCGTCGACTGCACCCTCGGCCTCGGCGGCCACAGCGAGGCCCTGCTGACCCGGTTCCCCGAGGCGCGTCTGATCGGCCTCGACCGCGACAAGGATGCCCTGCGGCTCTCCGGCGAGCGGCTCGCGCCCTTCGGCGACCGGGCCACCCTCGTCCACGCGATCTACGCCGACCTCGCCGAGGTCCTGGACGGGCTGGGCCTCCCGACCGTCCAGGGCATCCTCTTCGACCTGGGCGTCTCCTCCATGCAGCTGGACGAGGCCGACCGGGGGTTCGCGTACGCGCAGGACGCGCCGCTGGACATGCGGATGGACCAGACGACGGGCATCAGCGCCGCCGAGGTCCTGAACACCTACGCACCCGGCGAGCTCGTCCGGATCCTGCGCCAGTACGGCGAGGAGAAGCAGGCCAAGCGGATCGTCTCCGCGATCGTCCGGGGACGCGAGAAGGAGCCCTTCACCAACAGCGCCCGGCTCGTCGAGCTGATCCGCGACGCCCTGCCGCAGGCCGCCAAGCGGACCGGCGGCAACCCGGCCAAGCGGACCTTCCAGGCGCTGCGCATCGAGGTCAACGGCGAGCTCTCGGGGCTGGAGCGGGCCATTCCGGCGGCGGTGGACCGGATCGCGGTCGGCGGCCGGATCGCCGTGCTCTCGTACCACTCGCTGGAGGACCGCCTGGTCAAGCAGGTCTTCGCGGCGGGCGCGGCCTCCACGGCCCCGCCCGGGCTGCCGGTGGTGCCGGAGAAGTACCAGCCGAAGCTGAAACTGCTGACCCGCGGCGCGGAGCTGCCGACCGAGGAGGAGATCGCCGAGAACCGGCGGGCCGCCCCGGCGAGGTTCCGCGGGGTCGAACGCATCCGGGAGGCGCGACTGTGACCAAGGCCGGGAAGGTCGCCACGCTGACCCGCGGGCAGGCGGCCCGCCTCGGCCGGGCGCTCGGAGGCCGCCCGGTCCGCCAGCGGCCCGGCGGGCAGGCGGCGCGGATGCCGTTCGTGCTGCTGGTCGTCGCCCTGCTCGCCGGAGGACTGATCAGCCTGCTGCTGCTGAACTCGGCGCTCAACGAGGGCTCCTTCCAGCTCAGCAAGCTGAAGAAGGAGACCACCGCCCTCACCGACGAGGAGCAGGCCCTGCAGCGCGACGTGGACGCCTACTCGGCGCCCGACGCGCTCCAGCGCCGGGCGCAGGAGCTGGGCCTGGTACCGGGCGGCAGCCCTGTCTTCCTCGGCCCGGACGGCAAGGTCACCGGCAGTGCCGCGCCGGCCGAACCGCCTGCCCCGTCGGTGACGCCGAGCCCGGCCGCCCCGGCTCCGGTCTCGCCTTCGCCTTCGCCTTCGGCGTCGGCCTCGGCCCCGCCCGCGGCACAGCCTTCGCAGCAGCAGCCCACCCCCAACCCAGGTCGGTGACGTCGTGACGCGGATCCCTGCGGGGCCTTTCCCCACCCCACCCTTCCCCCGTTCCCCGGGCTCCGCCCGGACCCGGTCCTCGATCGCCGGACGGGCTGGATGTCAGCCTCGCCGGCGTTCGAGGCGCGGGGCACGGGGCGGAGCCCCGGGTCTTCCAGCCTCGCCGGCGTTCGAGGCGCGGGGTACGGGGCGGAGCCCCGGGAAGCCGGGCGCGGCCCTGTCCGGGGC
>NZ_JBSGZI010000032.1:0-73838 GCF_053610945.1 Streptomyces sp. NPDC054849 | reverse complement strand
GCCGAGGGCGACGGCTGCGGCGAGGGCGGCGGTGGGTATGAGGCGTCGTACGTTCATGACATCCATTTTCATCAAAGATGGAAACGATTGTCAAAGTACTTGGCGAGAGCGATCCACCGCCGCACTGCCGTTGAGCACACGCACCGAACCAGCAGGGCGGCTGCCCGTCATCGACGGCGAGGTGGCACACCAAGCGTATTGAAAATGGTCGTCGTTTTCACATAGGCTCACGCCGAGCCCGTTCGACACCTCACAGGAGATCCACATGGCCGTCCCCAAGCGGAAGATGTCCCGCAGCAACACCCGCCACCGCCGTGCCCAGTGGAAGGCCACCACCCCGCAGCTCATCCCGATCACGGTCGACGGCGCCGTGTACAAGATCCCTCAGCGCCTGGTGAAGGCGTACGAGCGCGGCCTGCTGCGCCCGGAAGGCTGAGCCGGAAATGACCGGTACGACGCCCGCCCGGCTGCCCGTCACCGTCCTGTCCGGCTTCCTCGGAGCCGGAAAGACCACGCTGCTCAATCACGTGCTCGGGAACCGCGAGGGCCTCCGGGTCGCCGTGATCGTGAACGACATGAGCGAGGTCAACATCGACGCGGCGCTTGTCCGCGGCGGCGAGGCGGCCCTCTCCCGCACTGAGGAGCGGCTCGTCGAGATGACCAACGGGTGCATCTGCTGCACCCTGCGCGACGACCTGCTGGAGGAGGTGGACCGGCTGGCCCGGGAGGGCCGGTTCGACTACCTCCTGATCGAGTCCAGCGGGATCTCCGAACCGATGCCCGTAGCGGCCACGTTCTCATTCCCCCGCGACGACGGCGCCACCCTGGGCGATCTCGCCCGCCTCGACACCATGGTCACCGTCGTCGACGCGGCGAACTTCATGCCGGAACTCACGGGCGGCGACGAACTCACCGCCCGCGGGCTCGACCAGTACGAGGACGACGAGCGCACCGTCAGTGATCTACTCATGGACCAGATCGAGTTCGCCGACGTCATCGTCCTCAACAAGCTCGACCTCGTCGGACCCCCGGACGTCATCCGGCTGCGCGCTACGCTCGCCCGCCTCAATCCCGAGGCCCGGATCGTGCCCGCCGTGCGCGGCCAGATCGCGCTCGAACAGGTCTTGGGCACCGGCCTGTTCGACGTCGAGCGCGCCCAGCTGGCCCCAGGCTGGGTCAAGGAACTCAATGGCGACCACGTGCCGGAGACCGAGGAGTACGGCATCTCCTCACTGGTTTACCGCGCCGACCAGCCCTTCCACCCCGGACGGCTGTGGACCTTCGTCACCAAGGGCCTCGACAGCGGAACGTTCGGACAGGTCCTGCGCTCCAAGGGCTTCTTCTGGCTCGCCAGCCGCCCCCGTGTGACCGGCCTGTGGTCCCAGGCCGGCGCGGTAGCCCGCTTCGAACCCTCGGGTGCGCGCGGGCCCGACACCACACAGGGTCAGGAACTTGTCTTTATCGGTACGGGCCTTCGCACCGGGGCGCTGCGGGCGGCGCTCAACGCCTGCCTGCTCGGCCCGGGCGAGGCCATGCCCGCCGTGGACGACTTCCCGGACTGGGATACGTACGGAATCGACGACGCCTGCGAGCACGAACCCGGGCAAGTCGTCGTCACGGCGACGTGAAGACTCCGGGCCGGACGGTGGTCGCAGCCACGACACCGTCCGGTCCGGCTTTCCGGCGACACATCGCCCGTGGGGACTGCCCCTCTCGGGGAAGGCAGGGTCCCCCCAACGCGGGTCTGTTGAACTCCGACCGGGGCAAGATCCGCAGCCGCCGGGTCACGCGCGTCGCCGCTCAGCAGCAGCTGGCTCTGGCCATCGAGAACGCCGGGGAGATGGCCCTGCTCCCGTAGGAGATGGCCCTGCTCCTGTATGCCGGCCGAGAGCGGACGGCCGTGTGCCGCTGCCGCTCAGGCCCTCTGAAGGCGGCATCTGCTCGGCTACTTCGCCTGCCTGGTGGATCGGCACGTGGAGGTGCTGCTCCTGGTGCGGGCGACGATGCCCTGGGCGAGCGGGTGGCGGGCGGGCAGTTCTCCGGAGGCGGCCAGGCTCCGTACTTCGTATGCGGTGACCCCTCGCTGAGGTCACGACGCTCGTGATGGGCACCCTCACCTTCGGCCGTCCCCAGCGGATTCACCCTCGGCGACGCGGCGCGGGGAGTGCGCGGCGACAGGGAGCGCTCTCTCGACCGCGCCGTATGCCCACAAGCCGAGGTCGGCGAGGCCGCCGCCGAAGCGGGCGGCCCCGGTCGTAGCCTCGATGGAGGCCGCGTTCAGTATCCGGGCGGGCCGCCGGGCAGCGCTGTCAACGGGGCCGACAGGAGCTCCTTGGTGAGTGGGTGCTGCGGCCCCTCGATCAGTTCACTCGCCGGGCCGGTCTCGACGAGGCGGCCGGAGTCGAGGACCGCGATCTGGTCCGCGAGGACGGCGGCGGCTGCCAGGTCGTGCGTGATGAACAACAGGCTGAGTTCGTTGCGTTCCCTCAGCCGGGCGAGGGAGTCGAGGATGCTCACCCGCGTAGCCGTGTCGAGGCCGGAGGTGATCTCGTCGCAGATGAGGACCTGCGGCCTCGTCAGCAAGGCCCGGGCCAGTGCGGCGCGCTGGAGTTCGCCGCCTGAGAGCTCACCCGGGCGGCGCCCGGCGAGGGTCTCGCCGAGACCGAACTCGCCCAGGGTGCTCAGAGCCGCACGCCGCGCCTCCTCCGGGGCGGCGCCGCGGAGCCGTACCGCGCTGCGGGCGACCTGGTCGAGGACCGGCCGGTGTTCGTCGAAGGCGGCCTTCGCGTCCTGGAACACGTACTGCACGGCGGACAGTTCGGCGCGGCTACGGGAACGCAGACTGCGTGGCAGCGGCGTCCCGTCGAGCAGGACCGTGCCCTCGTACGTGCGGTGCAGTCCGGCCAGGCAGCGTCCCAGGGTGGTCTTGCCGCTGCCGGACCGGCCGACGAGGGCCAGGCACTCGCCTGCCGCGACCGAGACTGAGATGTCGCTCAGCACCTCGGGAGCCCCCCGGGCGGTGAGGTGCCGAGCGGTCAGATTGCGCGTCTCCAGACGCAAGGGTCCACGTGGGCTTGGCGTTCGCGCCGTGCACAGCTGTCCCGGTTCGAGACCCTCCAGGACTGACGAGGCGGGACCGCGGTCCACGACGCGCCCGGCACGCATCACCACGACCTCGTCGGCCAGCTCCCGTACGACGTCCAAGTCGTGGCTGAGCAGGATGACGGCGATGCCCCGTGCGGCCACGGCCGCAAGCTCCGCCACGACGCCTTGTTTGGTGAGGGCGTCCTGCCCGGTAGTGGGTTCGTCGGCGACGATGACCCGGGCGCCCAGCAGCAATGCCTGAGCCAGCACCACCCGCTGCTGCTGGCCGCCGGAGAGCTGGTGGGGGAAGCGGCGCAGTACTGCCTCTGGATCCGGGATCTGAGCGAGGCGCAGGGCGTCTTCGACTCGCCGCCTGCGTGCGAGCCGACCTCCCCCGCCCTGGCGCGCTGCGATGTCGGCGAGGAGCGCGCCCACCCGGCGGGCCGGGTTGAGGACCGAGGCCGGGTGCTGGGGGATGTATCCGACCGGGCCCGCGGGCGCCTGGACCTCTCCGTCGACGACGGCGCCGGCCGGGTATTCGCCGAGGAGGGCGAGTCCCGTGGTGGTCTTGCCGCTGCCGGACGGGCCGATGACGGCGGTGATCCTGCCCTCCGGGGCGGCAAGGCTCACACCGTTTACGATCGCCCGTCCGCCAATGGTGACCCGCAGGTCCCGTACCTCTGCCACGAGGGTCATCGCATCGTTCCCTTCCGAGGGGTCTGGCGTTGGAGGGCGGCGTCAAACAGGAGGTTGGTGCCCATCGACAGGGCTGCGATGAGCAGGGCGGGTACGGCCACGGCCCAGGGTTGGAGGAACAGGCCGGTCCGGTTGCGGTCGACCATGAC
The DNA here is from genome assembly GCF_053610945.1 of Streptomyces sp. NPDC054849. NCBI lineage: Bacteria > Bacillati > Actinomycetota > Actinomycetes > Kitasatosporales > Streptomycetaceae > Streptomyces > Streptomyces sp. NPDC054849. Next base: position 69,909 of record NZ_JBSGZI010000032.1, on the reverse strand, counting down.
CGCCCAGTCGGCGGCGTCCGGCTGGACGCCCACGCCGAGGAAGGCCGCGGTCGCGACCAGGTAGAGGGCTCCGGTCAGCCTGATGCCGGCGTCGGCGGCGAGGGTGCGGCGCATGGAGCGGGCCACGTAGCCGATGGCCGTGCGCCACCATGATTCGCCCTGCATGCGCAGCGCTTCCACGGCCGGCCGGGAGGAGATCTCGACGGCCGCCGCGTGCACGACGCGGGCGGCGTCGGGTACGGCGGCCAGGCCGACCAGGACGGTGAGTCCGGCCGGCCCCGGGGTGAGGGTGGCCGCGATGAGCAGGACCAAGAGGAGCGAGGGGACCGCGATGAACACGTCCAGGGGCCGCATCAGTGCCTCCTCCAGCCAGGTGCGCCGGGTAAGGGCCGCGGCGAGGCCCACGGGGATGGCGACGAGGTAGGCGAGGGCGGTGGCCGCGATCGCCACGATCACCACGGAGCGGCCGCCGAGGAGTACCTGGTGCCAGACGTCGCGTCCGCTGAAGTCGGTGCCGAGCCAGTGCCCGTCGCCGGAGGAGAAGGAGACCGCGCGAGGTGCGGCAGGGCCTGCCACGAAGGGCCCACCCAGCGCGAGAAGGATGGGAAGGATGATCAGTCCGAGCGCGAAGAGGGACCTTGTGTGCTTCTGCTTCATGCCGCCACCTCGGATCGGGGTGCGAAACGGCGGGCGGCCAGGTCGGCGGCGAGGTTGACCGCGACGGTGACGGTGCCGAAGACGACGGCCATGCCCTGGACGACGGGGAGGTCGCGGGCGGCGACGGCTTCGATGAGTACGGTGCCGAGGCCGGGGATCACGAAGAGGGCCTCCACGACGATCACTCCGCTCAGGAGCCAGTCACAGGTGCGTGCCAGTTGCTGGGTGGCTGGGGCGAGCGCGTTGGGCAGGGCGTGGGTCCAGGTGATACGGGTGCCGGAGACCCCGTAGCGGCGGGCCTGGGCGACGTACGGGGAGGCCATCGCGTCGATCATCCCGGCGCGTACGAGGCGGCTGATGGTGCATACGGGGCGCGACAGCAGGACGACGACGGGCAGGATCAGGACGGCCGGTTCGGTGAACGGGTCGGCGCCGACGGCGGTGGGCGGCAGCCAGCCCAGCCACAGTCCGAAGAGCGTGGCGAGCAGGACTCCTAGGGCGAATTCGGGCACGGCGTGCGCCGCGAGGGTCAGGGCGCTGACGGCCCGGTCGAGCCGACCGCCCTCGCGACGGGCGGCCAGGACGCCGAGCCCGACGGCGAGCGGGATGAGCAGGGCGAGGGTTGCCACAGCAAGGAGGAGGGTGGGGCCGAGTCCGGCGGTCAGGTAGCCGGTGACGGGCCGTCCGCTGACCAGGGAGGTGCCGAGGTCGCCGTGCAGGAGGCCGGCGACCCAGTCGGCGAGGCGTTCGGGGGCGGGCCGGTCCAGGTCCATCGTCTCGCGGATGCGTGCGATGCGGGCGGGGTCGGGCTGGTCCCCGGCGAGGGCGACGGCCGCGTCGCCGGGCAGCGCCTCGGTGAGGGCGAAGATGAACAGGACGACGGCCGCCGTCTGCCCCAGGCCGAGGAGCAGGCGGCGGCCGATCCATGAAAGGTGCGGTGTCACGCGAGCCAGATCTTGTCGAAGCGGGCCCAGTCGAGGGTGTTGGCGGGGGCGGTCTTGGACACTCCGCGGACCTTCGGAGCCGTGGCCACGATCCAGTCGGCGAAGCCCCAGATCAGGAAGCCGCCATCGTCATAGAGGCGGCGCTGCATCCGCTCGTAGAGGGCGCCGCGCTGGGTGACGTCGCGCGTGGACTGGGCCTGCTGGTAGAGGTCGTCGAAGTCCTTCTGCTGCCACTTGGTGGCGTTGGTGGTGGAGCCGGTCAGCAGCCGTTGCGAGATGTGGGACTCGATGGGCATGGCGCCGGACCGGTAGGAGGCGAAGGTTCCCGAGGACAGGATGTCCTTCCAGTAGGTGTCCTTGTTGCCGACCTTGACCTCGACGGTGACGCCGGCCTTGGCGGCCTGCTCCTTGAAGATGCCGGCGGCCTCGACGAAGCCGGTGGCCGCGGGGGCGGTGTCGAGGGTGACCTTGAGGCCTTCGGCGCCGGCTTCCTTGAGCAGGGCGCGGGCCTTGTCGAGGTCCTGGGTGCGCTGCGGGAGGCCGGCGGGGTAGTACTGGTAGCCCTTGCCGAACAGGTCGTTGCCGATTTCGCCGGCGCCGGAGAGGGCGCCGTCGACGAGTTCCTTGCGGTCGGCGATAAGGAAGAAGGCCTGCCGGACCCGGGGATCGTTGAAGGGCGGGCGGTCGGTCTTCATGACGAAGCCCTGCATCGCGCTGCCCGGGAGGCGGACGATGTCGATCTTGCCCTTGCCCTCGTGGGTGCGGGCGGTGGCCGGGTTCAGCTCATGGGCGTACTCGACCTGCCCGCCGAGCAGGGCACTCACGCGTGCCGATTCCTCGGACGCGACGACGAATTCGAGTTCGTCGAGGTGCGGGGCTCCTTCCCAATACGCGTCGTTGCGCTTGACGACGAGGGAGCTGCCCGGCTTGAAGGAGACGAAGCTGAATGGTCCGGAGCCGATGGGCTGGTCGAAGGTGGTGGCATCCTTGGGGATGATGTACGCGCCGAATGCGGCGAGGACGTTGGGGAATTCGGCGTACGGGCGCTTGAGTCTGAACTCGACAGTGGCCGCGTTGACGGCGCGGCTGGCGTCGAGGTCGATGGGCTCCAGGGAGGCCTTGGCACGGAAGGTGCCCTTGGGGTCGGCGATGCGGCGGTAGCTGTAGAGGACGTCCTCGGCGGTGAGGGGCTTGCCGTCGTGGAAGGAGGCCTTACGCAGGGTGATGCGCCAGGTGTCGAGGGCGTCGTTGGGCTCCCACTTCTCGGCGAGCCTGGGGACGGCGGCGAGGTCGGCGCCGAAGTCGGCGAGCTTGTCGAAGAGGGCCTTGGCGCGGGCGGCGTCGACGAACAGGTTGGCGGCGTGCGGGTCGAGGGTCTCGTTGGCCCCACCGCCGGCGAAGGCGGCCCGCAGCCGGCCGCCCGCCTTGGGAGCTCCCCCGGCGGCGTTCTTGGCGTCCGGAGTGGTGGCGCCGGAGCCGCAGGCTGCGGTGAAGGCGAGGGCGGTGGCGCCCGTGGCGATCAGGAAGCCTCGACGGGCGAGGCTGGAGCGGGCGTCGTTCATGGGGCGGTGTCTCCGTTGCTGGGGTGAGGCGTGAGCCGGGCGATGAGGTGGAGGCGGTCGGAACTCGTGGTCCCGTGCGGGGCCTCGCCCTCGCTCCACGGCGGTTCGGTGCGCGGGCCTGGTCCGTCGTGCAGCGAGAGGACCTCGAAGCCGGCAGTGCTGAGGAAGTACCGGAGTTCCTGCGGGAAGAGGAGCCTCCAGGCGGAGTGCTGTTCGTCCGGAAGGGAGCCGTCGCCGGCGGTCCAGGTCCTTCGGCGGCGCAGGAGTTGCGCGCCGTGGTCGACCCACAGGGTGGTGTGGGACGTGTACGTGGTGCCGCGCCAGGCGAAGGTGTTGGTGCGCGGGCCGTCGAGGAGCTCGGTGTTGCCGAGGAAGAAAGCCCCATTGCGCATCTCGGCGACGAGCAGGCCGCCCGGCGTGAGGTGCTCACGGCAGCGGGCGAGGAAGGCGGCGAGGTCTTCGTTGGTGTGGCAGTAGAGCAGGGCGCTGTCCAGACAGACGATCGCGTCCAACGTCGCGCCGAGTTCAAAGTCGCGCATGTCTGCCCGGTGGTAGCCGGGGCCAGGATGGTGCGTGGCCGCGTGGGCGAGCATGGCCTTGGAGGTGTCGATGCCGGTGACCTCGCGACCGGCCTCGTGGTGTAGCCAGGCGGCGTCGCGACCGGTGCCGCAGCCGACGTCGAGGACGCGGGATCCCGCGCCGTGGCGTGCCAGCACGTCCTCGGTCCAGCGGGCCGCCAGGCGGTCCGGGTCGGGGAAGCGCTCTTCGTAGAGCTCGGGGTGGTCGGTGAGCAGGTTGCCGGTGGTCGTCTCTGTCATCGGGTCTCGCTTCGGGGCCGGTCGGGAAGCGCGGGGGCCGTCGGATCGGATACCTCCACCGCGGGCAGGGCGCGTATTCGCTGGAGGTGTGCCACGGCCCCGGCCGAGAACAGCCCGAGGGCGAGGCAGCAGACATAGGGCAGCCAGGCCAGGCCGGTGTGGCCGGCGGCGGTGTCCATGGACCAACCGATGGCCACGCTGCCTGCCGCGGCCGCGGCGCCGGAGATTGCGTAGAAGAGGCCGTAGAACGTGCCGGTCAGGTTCGCTCGGCCGAAGGCCGGTATCAGCTCCATCACGAACGGCGAGGCGATCATCACCCCGAGGTGCAGCAGCAGGGCCCCGGCGAGCACCGGCAGGAGGCGCAGCGGGTGCGCGGTGGACGTGCCCGCGACAAGCATCGGGGGCAGAAAGCCCAGGCCCATGACGCTCAGGCCGGTGGCGACCCAGCGTCCCCGGCTCCCCCGGGCTGTCAGTGCGCGGGTGATGCGCAGCTGGAACAGCAGGTTGGCGACGGTCCCGGCGAGGAACAGCAGGCCGACCGAGCCGCCCCAGCCGGAGGCGTCGGTCGCCGCACGGGGCAGCAGCAGGTATAGCTGGCTCTCCAGGCCGTACATGCCGACCATGGCGAGGGAGAACGCCAGGAACCGGCGGTTGCCTGCGACTTCGCGCCAATCGCCGAGCATTCTGGTCTCAGGGACCGGGGTCTCCCGCGCGGGCAGCACCAGCAGCTGCGCGAGCGTGAGGGCGGCGAACACGCCGGCCGCGGTGACGGCGGCGGCCCGGAAGTCCACGAGCAGCAGCAGGCTGCCGAGCAGCGGCCCGAGCAACGCACCGGTGGTGGCGAACACGTTGAACAGCGCGAACGCCTCCGCCTTGCGCTCCCCCGCCTCCTGGGCGACGTAGGTCCGCACGGCGGGGTTGAACAGGGCCCCCGCCAGCCCGCTGAGTATGGACGCGGCGATCAGCAGCGGCAGGCTGTCGCCGAGGGCGAACAGGCCGAATCCCAACGTCCGCAGGGCGCAGCCCGCGATGATCACGCCGCGGGCGCCGAGCCTGTCGGCGGCGGAACCGCCGATCAGGAAAAGACCCTGCTGGCTTAGGTTGCGCAGGCCGAGGACGATACCGACGACGACGGCCGACAGCCCCAAGTCGTCGGTGAGGTGGGTGGCGAGGTAGGGGATGAGAAGGTAGAAGCCGGTGTTGACGCCGAGTTGGTTGACCAGGAGCAGACGTACAGCGAGCGGGAAGCCTCTCACAGAGCTGAGGATCTTCACCGTACGGCCGCCATGTGGGTGCGTCTGACGCCCAGGCCTGCTCGGTCGCCGGCCCGTACGGTGCCGTCGGCGCCGCCGATACCCGTCCAGGGATCGTCGGCGAGCAGCAGGTGCCCGTCGAGGTCGACCCAGCGGGCCCGGTCTGCGAGGTGCACGGCCGGGGCGATGCCGAGCGAGCTGGCGGTGAGGCAGCCCAGCATGAGGTCGGTGCCGCTGCCGCGCAGGGCCTCGTGGACGCGCAGCGCGGCTCGCACCCCACCGCATTTGGCGAGCTTGACGTTGACCCCGTGGACCAGTCCGGCGAGCGCGACGGCGTCCTCGTAGGAAACGGCGTCCTCGTCGGCGATGACGGGGACCGGGGATTCCTTCGCCACGCGGGCGAGCGACTCGGGGCTGCCCGGCGTGATGGGCTGTTCCACGGCGGTGACGCCGAGCTCGGCGAAGCGTGGAAGCAGGTCGATCGCCTGGCGCTCGGTCCACGCTCCGTTGGGGTCGAGAAGCAGGCTTACTCCTGGGGCTCCGACCTGTACCGCGCTCACCCGGGCGAGGTCCTCCGCCGGGTCGGGCGATCCGGCCTTGATCTTGAGGACGGTGAAGCCGCTCAGGGCGAGGCGGGCGGCCTGTGCGGCCGCCTGTACGGGCGCGACGATGCCGATCGTACGGGCGGTCTGCACGGCCGGCGCGGTGTGTGTGCCCAGCAGCTGGTGGGCGGGTCTGCCGGCCCTTTTTCCGATCAGGTCGAGCAGGGCCGCCTCCAGTCCGGCGAGTACACCGGCCGGTAGCTGCGAGAAGCCGGGCAGCGTCTCGGCGACGTGTTCGTCCCAGGCGGTCTCGGGGTCGGGAAGGCGTTCGACGGCGGGCCGCGCCATGGTGAGGTGCCGGACGATGCGGGCGGTGGGTAGGCCGAGATAGTCGCTGCTGACGACCTCGCCCCATCCGGTCAACCCGCCGTGTTCGATCGCGATCCAGACGGCGTCGCGGCGGGCCATCACGGAGCGGGAGATGCGCAGCGGCTCGGCCAGTTCCAACTCCGTGGTGTGCCATGTCAGTCTCATGCGGCACCTTCCCGAGCCGGTGCGGGCGAGAGGGGACGGCTCACCGCGAGCGGGTCGACGGGGGTGCGGCAGCGGGTCCAGCCCATGGCCTCGACCGCGTGCGGATGGGGAATCTCCACGGGGCGGACGGCGAGTTCGGCCCGGTCAAGGCCGTGCGCGTGGCAGTAGTCGTCGTCATAGACGGTGCCGAGGTAGCGGTGCGGACCGTCCGGGAAGACCGTCGCGACCACCGCTCCGGTCTCGACGCGGGCGGCCCAGGCGGAGACCAGGGCGACGGCACCGGTGCTCCAGCCGCCGCTGACGAAGCTGGTACGGGCGAGCCGCCGACAGGCGTCGACGGCCTCGGCGGGGCCCACCCAGTGGACCTCGTCGAAGGCGTGGTGGGCAACGTTGCGGGGGTGGATGCTGCTGCCGAGCCCGCGCATCAGGCGGGGCCGGGCGGGCTGGCCGAAGATGGCGGAGCCGATGGAATCGACGCCGATGACCTTCAGCCGCGGCCAGCGGCGGCGCAGCGGGCCGATGAGGCCGGCGCTGTGTCCGCCGGTGCCGACGCTGCACACCAACACGTCCAGGTGCTCGATCTGCTCACAGAGTTCGGCCGCCATGGAGAGGTAACCGGCGGCGTTGTCCGGGTTGTTGTACTGGTCGGGCCAGTAGGCATCCGGTGTCCGGGCCAGGACCTCGCGCAGACGGTAGATCCGGGCGGCCTGCCAGCCGCCTTCAGCGGCCGGCCGCTCCACCAGTTCCAGCTGCGCTCCGTACGTCCGCAGCAGCTGCCGCATGGAAGGTTCGAGCTCGCGGTCACCGATGAGGACGACCGGGTGCCCGAGGGCCTGCCCGGCGAGGGCGAGCCCGATGCCCAGGGTTCCGGAGGTGGATTCGACCACGGTGGCGCCCGGGCGGAGTTCGCCGCGCCGACGGGCGCCGAGCAGCATGGAGACGGCGGACCGCGCCTTCATGCCGCCGGCGCCAAGGCATTCGAGTTTGGCCCAGAAGCCGGGGTGCGCATAGGGCAGCTCCGTGCGGATCCGGGCGAGGGGGGTGCGGCCGATCAGCGTCAGCAGCTCCGGGTTCGCGCTGCGGGCCGACGGGCGGTGCAACGGGAGTGCGGTGGTCACCGGGCACCCCCGTAGCGGTGGATGACTCCCGGACCGCCGTCGAGCCAGAAGAAGGGGTACGGCTCGGCGGACACTGCGCTCACCCCGGCGCCCAGGAACCTCGGCAGGATCGCGCTGCCCGTCTGCGCGAACATCACCAGGGGTTTACCGGTCGCGGCGGCATGGTCGAGCAGCGCCTGGAAGCTGCCGTTCCCCAGGGTCATGCCGGAGGCGAGGGCTGCGTCGCAGTGCTCCAGCTCCGCCAGGGCATCGGTCCGTACGGGCTCGCCCCATTCGGTGGCACCGCCCTTGAGGTCGCAGGGCACGTACTCCAGGCCGCGCGCACGCAGTTGTTCCAGCAGGGAGTTGACCACGCCGACAACGAGGACCCTGCGGATCCCGGTCGCGGGCAGCAGATCGACCACGGCGCGAGCCCGGGCTCTGGACCGGTGCAAGGAGCCTCCGGCCGGTATGGCGTAAGGGCGGGCTCCGTGGTCGGGGGTGTGGGGGCGGACATGGCTCAGGTAGGCGTCGAGCGCTGCGACCTGCACGGGAAGCATCGGGTGGTCGAGGAGCTCGGCCACCGGGACGCCGACACAGTCGTCGAGTGCCGCCGCGGGCAGTGCTCCCGGCTCCACGGCGCAGGATCCGACCGCCGCGTGCAGGCGCAGGCTGAGGACCTCGTTGCGATATCCGGTGCTGCGGCCGGCATGGCGCACGGCCTGGGCGGTGGTGAAGGCGAGCGCGATGCGTTCCTGGGCGGGGTCGGAGCCGTAGTCGCCGGCGCGGACGTGCGCGATGAGCTGGTCGAGGGAGCGTACGGCGGGCTCGTGGAGCGTGGGCGCCGTCATGCGGGCACCGCCGAGGGCAGCTTGGCCGAACACTCGTCATAGGTGAGGTGCAGGTGTGCGAGGAGCCGCTCGGCGGCCTCCCGGGCCCCGCTGCCCCTGGTGTCAGTGGTCATGATGTGGCCGAGGTACTCGTTGTTGCTGCTCGCCACCCGTACGGCACGACCCGGCTCGGCAAGGGTGAGCTCCAGCACGCCGGGCTGCGCCCGGACGTGGTCGGCGCCCTCGATTCCGGTGAGGGTGCCGACGGCATCGGGGAGCAGGAAGGCGATGGCGGCGCTGTGCACGCCGGTCGGGCGCGGCATGAGATCGGGCGTGCGGCCGAGGGCGACGTCCACGCAGGCTGCCGCCAGGTCGATGCCCGTGACATGGCGCACCAGCTCGGTGATCCGGTTGCCGGCGGGCCTGGGGTTGACCTCGACCACCTTGGGACCCTCCGGGGTCAGTTTGATCTCGGTGTGGCACACGACGTCGTCCAGGCCGAGGGCCTTGATCGCGGCCACGGCCGTGTCGGTGGCCACCCGCTCCGAGTCCGGCGCAAGAGCAGCCGGGAACATGTGGCCGGTCTCGATGAAGGCCGGCGCACCGCCGACGCTCTTGTCCGTGACACCGACCACGCTCGTGACACCGCCGAAGGAGACAGTCTCGACACTGACTTCGGGGCCGGTGAGCAGCTCTTCGAGGAGGACGACCGGCATCCGGTCCTGACCTCGCGCGTTCACCGGGAACTCGGCCAGCGCGCGACAGGCGAGCTCCAGCTCCCGCTCGTCCCGGACCTCACGGACCAGCATCCCGGCGCACAGGTCCACGGGCTTGACCACCAGCGGATAGCCGATCTCCCGGGCGGCGGCAGCGGCCTGCACGTCGTCCGCGCAGAGCGCGAAGCGGGGGCCCGGCACTCCGTCCTCGGCCAGCACCCGGCGGGTCAGGTCCTTGCGGCAGGCGGCCTCAACCGCTTCGGCCCCCGGGCCGGGCAGACCCAGCCGCTCGGCCGTACGGGCCACGGCCGGCAGGTAGTAGTCGCAGGAGGAGACCACGCCGTCGAAGGCGAGCACCGCGTGCAGCCGTTCCAGGTGGGGCAGCAGCTCGTCGACGTCGTTGGTGTCCGCGGTGATGATGTTGCGTGCTGCGAGCAGCGGGTGTGGGCCGTCGGATCCGGCCCCGCGCAGGTAGTGGTGCAGGTCGCGGGTGACGAAGGTGAACTCGTGCCCGCCTTCACGGATCGCCCTGGGCAGCAGCCTGCTCATCGACCCCACCCAGCTCTCGACAACCAGCAAGTGCGCCAAGGGACTTCCTCTCGAAATGCCGCCGCGACCGCGGGGCATACCTGCGAAGCGGGCCGCCTGACGGGAGGCGTCCGCACCGAACCGAGGAGGAAGCTATCCGAAATCGTTTTCATTTCCAATAGGTCAGATTTCCGGTAGCCTGCCGCTCACGAGACCGGAGCGCGGAAGGGAGCCACCGAGCCATGAGAGACCTGACGCAGGGGCAAGAAATCGGGCCGTACGTGGTACGGCACGCCAGGCCCGAGGACGTACCCGGCGCGCGGAGCGTCATGCTCGACACGTTCTACCGGGAGTTCGACTACGGTTACGTGCCCCAGTGGCACGACGACGTCGTCGACATCGAAAGCACCTACCTCAAGCACCCTCGCCATGCCCTCGTCGTGACAGTCCTGGGCGAAGAGGTGGTCGGCACCACCGCACTCAACTCCCGGGGCCCCGCCCACCCCCCGCACCCCCGCTGGCTCACCGACCGCTATCCGTCAGGGCGCACGGCCCAGCTCCTGCGGGTGTACGTACGCCCGGACCACCGCAGACACGGACTGGCCCGAGCCATGGTCAGGGCCGCCTGCGAGTTCGCCGCGGGCGTCCCCGGCTACGACACCGTCTATCTGCACACGAACGTCGACATCCCCGGCGCGGAAGGCTTCTGGCGCAGCATGGCCTACGAGGTCTGCGACGCGCGGATGACGGGCGAGCACGGCGGGTACGGGACCGTCCACTTCGAGATCCCGATCCACGTCGCGGCCACCACCGGCCAACTCTGCAGCTAGCCCACGAAGCGCTACTTCAGCGGGGCTCCTCTGATCGAAATTGGCTGCTGGGGGCCGTGGCCGCAAGGAACCAGCACGCTCGCGATACCGAGCAGTACCGCCCAGCACACGCTGACTGCTCTGCAACGCGAGCTCACACCAGCTGGGGCGTGGCATGCTTTCGATGAGGCGGTCCATCGCGTAGCCGAAGAGCTGGACTCATGCGCTCGACGAACCGGCTTCGCCCGACGGCGCCGCCTGCTTGCTGCGTGGCACATGCCCGAGGGCGATCGGGAGAGGTTGACCGAAGGCCTGGGCCGGCTCGCCGGCGGCCCTGTGTCACCAAACCCCCAAGCCGCAACCGCACTCATCTGGGCCGACGTCACACAAGGCGACTACCTCCACAGCCCCGTGATCAACACACTTCGAGAGGCTGGACGAAGCACGAGGGACGTTGTCGCTGCCGTGAATCAGATGCGGGTGGCAGCGAAGCGGAAGGGTGGGAAGAACCTGCTCCTGCGTCGGCTGACCGACTATGCTGCCCGCCTCGCAACCGCCTGCGACCAGCCAGATGAAGGCACCGGCGAACTCTCCGTCGAGGTTCGCTCGCCTCGGTAGCCGCCACAGGAGAGTGTCCTCGCGCATCCCGTGCTTCAAGCAATCAGCAGTCGCTCCCTGGCGCGGGGACGGGCAGCGGGCGTAGCGCCCAGTGGGCGGCACGCGTTCGACCGGTTCGTCCTGGTAGCTGTGCCAGGAGTCCGCCGTCAAGGTGCTCTGCCGTGACCTGATCCCTCAGACGCCTACCGCGCACGATCGGTATGCGAGGCGCATTGCAGGACACCAGTCGGACGGAAACCGGTGCCGGAGTGCTGTGCCGACTGTCTCTCTTTTGTGCCAAAGTATGATTCCTTGTCACAACTCCCTAGCGGCGGACGCGGGGCATGCCGAGGCCGATCCAGGAGATGATCTCGCGCTGGATCTCGTTGTTGCCCCCGCCGAAGGTGAAGATCACCGCGCTGCGGTAGCCGCGTTCGAGTTCGCCGTGCAGGACCGCGCCGGCGGAGCCGTCCTTGAGGGAGCCGGCGGCGCCGACGATCTCCATGAGCCAGGCGTACGCGTCCCGGCGGGCCTCCGAGCCGTAGACCTTGACCGCGGAGGCGTCCTGCGGGGTGAGGGTGCCGGCCTGGACCGCGCCCACCATCTGCCAGTTGAGCAGTTTCATCGCGTCGAGGCGGGCGTGGGTGCGTGCGAGGCGGCCGCGGACCCAGGAGAGGTCGATGACGCGGCGGCCGTCGGCGAGCTTGGTCGCCGACGCCCAGCGCTGGACGTCGTGGAGGGCTCGGATGGCCATGGTGCCGTGGGCGGCCAGCGTGACGCGCTCGTGGTTGAGCTGGTTGGTGATCAGGCGCCAGCCCTTGTTCTCCCGGCCGACGCGACGGCTCGCCGGAACGCGGATGTCCTCGTAGTAGCTGGCGGTGGTGTCGTGTGACGCGAGGGTGTTGATGAGGGTGCACGAGTAGCCGGGGTCCTCGGTCGGCACGAGGAGCATGGTGATGCCCTTGTGCGCGGGGGCGTCCGGATCGGTGCGCACGGCGAGCCAGACCCAATCTGCGGTGTCGCCGTTCGTGGTCCAGATCTTCTGCCCGTTGACGACGTAGGTGCCGGTCTCCTCGTCGCCCTCGCGGACGGCCTTGCACGTGAGCGCGGCGAGGTCGGTGCCGGCGTCGGGCTCGCTGTAGCCGATGGCGAAGTCGATCTCGCCCGCGAGGATCTTGGGCAGGAAGTACGCCTTCTGCTCGTCGGTGCCGAACTGCATGAGGGTCGGCCCGACCGTGTTGAGCGCCATCAGCGGCAACGGCACGACGGCCTGCGCGGCCTCGTCGAAGAAGATGAACTGGTCCATGGGGGTCATCCCACGGCCGCCGTACTCCTTGGGCCAGCCGACCCCGAGCCATCCGTCGGCGCCGAGCCGGCGGATGGTCTCCCGGTAGAACCGCTTCTGAGCGGCCGGGTCCTCGTAGCGGGCGTAGACGTCCTCAGGGACCAGCTCGGCGAAGTAGGCGCGCAGCTCGGTGCGCAACTGCTGCTGCTCAGGCGTGTATTCGAGGTGCACGGCCCCTCCGGGAGTCTCGCGGTCCAGCCGGTCGCTGGGGTGGCGGCGGTCAGAGTAGAACCAGTTCCAAAAATTCGGAAGGGGCTGAGGATGCGAGGGCCCGGGTGCCTGCGCTTCGGTGACGGCGTTCATACTCTCGGCTTGACGAGCTCACGCAGCAGAGCGGAGTTCTTCGTCGAACCCGAGCGGGACCACCGCTTCAGCGGCCCTGCGGCCGGGGACGAGCGGCGGATGCCGGCCGCCTTCCTCGCGGACCACCGGGAGGCGTGGCGCGCGGAGGTGGCCTTCGCCGAACGCTTCACCGCCGAAGCACCCGGCCTCGACGTCGAGGCCGTCGACGCGTGGCGCGGGAAGGTGTCCCTGCGCTGGGTCCTGATCCACATGGTCGAGGAGTACGCCCGGCACAACGGGCACGCCGACCTGCTCCGCGAGCGGATCGACGGGCCGTCGGCATCCGACGCACGGCGGACCCATCGTGAACCGCCCCGAAAGTACGGCGCAGTTCGGCTGCCTGCCGCACAATGGGCTCACATGGACCAGGACGCATGGCGCCGCGAGGATCCCGGGCACACCCGGGCGGTGACGCAGATCCACGAGCCGGGCGCCCTCCCCGTCGAGGCCGGGATCCCCGCCCGGCACGAGTACTGGGAGCTGCTTCCGCAGGACGTACGGGCCCGGCTGCTGGAGAAGGCCGGCCGCGCCCTGACCTGGTGGGCCGGGCCGGATGCCCACGGGCGTCCCTCCGCGGTGATGGTCGGGGACCGCGGGCTGTGCCGGGTCGGGCAGGTGGTGCGGGACGGCGTGGCGGAGTTCCGGGGACAGCGGGTCCGGGTGGAGCCGGGTTCGCTGCGCAGCCGGTCCTTCGACGGGCGACCGCCGGCGGACGGACGGGCCGCCGCCCCCGGTCGCCCGGGGGCTCCGGTGCTGCGGCTGGAACTGGCGGCAGAGGTGCAGGGGGTGCTCGGCCATTTCCCGCTCCCCGTCCAGGACTTCCTGCAGCGCCCGTTCCCGGCCGGCTCTGCCCTGGCCGGCGCTGCCCCGGTCACCGCCGACTGGTACTACGACGAGACCGTGGAACCCGGGCAGACCACCTGGTTCGTGGCCGTCGTCCTGTCCACCGCAAGCACTTTGGCGGTGGCCGAGGGCACCCGGACCGTTGCCCGGGGCGCGCGCCCGGACCGGGCCGAGTGGCACGGCCTCCAGTGCCACGAGGCCCGGTTCGCCGCCCGCTGACGCCCCCGCCGGCGTCCTGGCGGCACCTGACACCTGACACCTGACACCTGACGCCCGGCACCCGGCACCCGGCCGTGCACCCCCGGCCCGCCGTCAGGTGAAGAGGTACAGGACGTCGAAGTGGACGAGGTCGCGGGCCGTGTCGAACGGGTATCGGCCCGAGGGGGACACGTCCGGCCCCGAACCCCCGCGGTTCGCGTACGCGTCGAACTCCGGGCTGTGCTGCCAGGCCGCGGCGGCGGGCAGGTACGGCTTCAGCGGACCGGGCAGCGCCGACGGCGCTGCGGGCCTGAAGGTGTGGTCGGGGTGGCGCACGATCGCGGCCGCGCCGCCGGTCGGCAGGTGGGCGACGCCGACCAGGCGGACGCGGGAGTCCGGGCTCGGAATGCTCCGGTCGTCGCCGGACTCGTCGATGTCGTAGCCCAGCCAGTGCGGGTCGGTCAGCTCGCCCAGATACGGCTTGAACCGCCGGTTCAGTGGCTCGGGGTCCGTGCGAACCTCGTGCCGGTACGGCTGCGGCCACGCCGCGTACGCCGTCAGGCCGCCCACGCTCAGCAGCGGGATGCCCGCGATCAGCAGGAACCGGCGCCGGTTCGTGCGTCCCCGCTGGTGTTCCACCCTCGCCCCCCGGCGCCCGTCAGTTCAGGGCGCCGATCATAGCCCTCGCCGTCGCCGTCATCGCCGTCCGGGCCGCCGTCAGGTACGGCCGGGGGTCCGCCGGGGTCAGGTGCGTGCGGATGGCTTCGGTCATGGCCAGGTTGAGCGCGGTGCCGATGTTGACCTTGCGGATGCCGCCCGCGACGGCCGCCGCGAGCTCGGCGTCCGGCAGCCCGGAGGAGCCGTGCAGGACGAGCGGCACGTCCACCGTCTTCGCCAGCCGGGCCAGCAACGCGCGGTCCAGGGCCGCGGTCCGGCTCGTCATCGCGTGGCTGCTGCCGATGGCGACGGCCAGCGCGTCGACGCTGGAGTCGGCGACGAACCGCCGGGCCTCGTCGGGGTCGGTACGGGCGCCGGCCGCGTGAGGGTCGAGCGGCGCGGCGCCGTTCTTGCCGCCGACCTCGCCGAGCTCCGCCTCGATCCACAGTCCGTTGGCGTGCGCCCAGTCGGCGGCGGAGCGGGTGGCCTCCAGGTTCTCGGCGTACGGGAGCTGCGCGGCGTCGTACATCACGGAGCTGTATCCGGCGTCGCAGGCCTGGCGGAGCAGCTCGGGGCTCTTGACGTGGTCGAGGTGCAGGCCGACCGGGACCCCGGCGGCCTCCGCGCAGGCGACGGCGGCCCGGGAGATGGGCAGCAGCCGGCCGCCGCGGAACTTCACGGCGTTCTCGCTCAATTGGAGGATGACGGGCAGCCCGGCCGCCTCCGCTCCGGCGACGACGGCTTCGGCGTGTTCCAGGGTGATGATGTTGAAGGCGGCGACGGCTCGACGGGCCGCGGCCGCCTCCAGGACGAGCGTGCCCGCAGGGACGAGGCTCATCGGACCGCCTCCTCTCCGGCCGTGAGGATCACCGAGCGGGTGAGGTGGCGCGGTGCGTCCGGGTCGAGCTGCTGGTGGGCGGCGACGGCGAGGGCGAGGCGGTGCACGCGGACCAGTTCGGCGAGCGGGTCGAGCCGCCCCGCCACCCAGTGGCAGCCGGTGGCGCGCACCTGTTCGGCGAGCCCGTCGGGGGCGTCGCCGAGCGACCAGGTGACGGTGCCGGGCCCGGAGACGCTGATCGGCCCGTGCCGGTACTCCATCGCCGGGTAGGACTCGGCCCAGGACAGTGAGGCCTCGCGCATCTTCAGCGCGGCTTCGTGGGCGAGGCCGACGCTCCAGCCGCGGCCGAGGAAGGTGAACTGTCCCCGGCTCTGCAGCTCGGCGGGGAGCGGCTCGGTGAGCGCGGTGGCGGCGTCGGCGACCACGGAGGCGGTGTGCAGCCCGAGGTGGGCGCGCAGCAGGGTGAGGGCGGTGGTCGCGAAGCGGGTCTGCACGACGGACTGCTCGTCGGCGAAGTCGAGGACGACGAGGTCGTCGGCGAGGGTCGTCACCGGGGTGGCGGGATCGCCCACGACCGCGGTCGTGGGCACGCCCGCGTCCCGCAGCCCCGCCAGCAGGTCCAGTACCTCGGTGGTGGTGCCGGAGCGGGTCAGGGCGACGACCCGGTCGTAGCGGCGGTGGCGCGGGAACTCCGACGCCGGGAAGGCGTCGGTCTCCCCCTGTCCGGCCTCCTCGCGCAACGCGGCGGCCGACTGGGCCATGTAGTACGAGGTCCCGCACCCGATGATCGCGGTACGCTCCCCCGGCTGCGGCAGCACGCCCCGCCGGGCCGGGGCCAGTTCGGCGGCCCGTTCCCAGCATGCGGGCTGCGTGCCCAACTCGTACGCGACGTGACTCATACCGGCTCCCTCGTGCGACAGGCGGGTCTGCATGTGTGTAGGCGTGCGTATGCGTGTTCTTGCAACGTAGCTGCCGGTTTCGCGCAACTTCAAGCATCCATGGCCGAGGCGGCTGAGTTAGTGTCGCCGGATAGGCCAATGGAGGCCGCTGGAGAGCGCCGTGGAAGAGTCATAGAACACATGTGGCAGGACACCGAAGGGGGCGGCCGATGACCCGCAAGGAGCGCTGGCAGGCACTGTTGGACTTGCTGGTGGAGCGGGGCGAGTTGGAGGTGGAACCGGCGGCGGAGGCCCTCGGCGTGTCCGCCGCGACCATCCGCCGGGACCTCGACCAGCTCGCCGAGCAGCAGCTGCTGGTCCGCACGCGCGGCGGAGCGGTGCTGCACGGGGTCAGTTACGAACTCCCGCTGCGCTACCGCACCTCGCGCCGTGCCGCCGAGAAGCGCCGGATCAGCGAGGCCGTGGCGGCCCTCGTCAGCCCGGGCGAGGTGATCGGCCTGACGGGCGGCACCACGACCACCGAGGTGGCGCGGGCCCTGGCCGGGCGCGCGGACCTGGCCCAGGGCTCGCCGGCGCTCACGGTGGTCACCAACGCCCTCAACATCGCGGGTGAGCTGGTGATCCGGCCGCAGTTCAAGATCGTGCTGACCGGGGGCGTCGCCCGCCCCCAGTCGTTCGAGCTGACGGGTCCGCTCGCCGAGCAGGTCCTCGGGCAGCTCGCCGTGGACACCGCGGTGCTCGGCGTGGACGGCTTCGATCCGGCGGACGGTGCGGCGACCCGGCACGAGGACGAGGCCTCGGTCAACCGTCTGCTGTGCGAGCGGGCCCGCCGGGTGGTGATCGCGGCCGACTCCAGCAAGCTGGGCGTACGCGCCTTCGCCCGTATCTGCGCGACCTCGTCGGTGGACGTCCTGGTGACGGACACGGGTCTGACGGCGGAGGTCGCGCGGGAGTTCGCGGCGGCGGGTGTGGAGGTACTGCGGGTGTGAGGGGCGGGGTGGCCCGGGTGTGGGGCGTGTCTTTCGGATCTTGCCGGGCGACAAGATCCGAACGCCCCCGGCCCCGGCCCCGCCCCCTGCCCTTTACAGCGGGCTGGTGCGGCTGGCGACGAGCTCTCCCCGGGCGAAGCCGTCCACCCGCACCGACCGGGCCGCGGTGGCGCCCGGTACCGTGACGTCGGCCTGACCGTCGGGGATGTCAACCGAGGTGCGGGGACGCCGGTCGAGGTACACGTCCACGCGGTCGAGGTTGGCGGTCTTCAGCTTGAGGCGGAGCGAGCCGTCGGCGCGCGTGGCGTCGGCGATGGTCAACTCCCGCACGGGCTGGCCCTTGAGGAGTTCACCGGCCCGCGCCATGAGATCGACGTTGCCCTCCAGCAGGTCCCGGCGGGTCATCCGGTGGCGTTCGTCCGGTACGACGCCGAGGTCCTCCAGGGGCGTACCGGACCGGTCGCCGACCCGCAGGGACCTGCGGATCGACACGCGCATGCCGGCTCCGTTCGGCAGGGGACGGTAGGGCGATTCGGCGACCGGGAAGTCCGTGAGGAAGAGTCCCTGCCCCCAGACGTTGGCGCCGCCGGCCCCGGTGTTGTCGTCGGTGCCGAGCACGGTGCCGATGCCGTGGTCCTGGAAGCCGGCCGCGAAGATGTCGGTGGCTGAGTAGCAGCGGGCGTTGGTGATGAGGACCACCGGGCCGAAGTACTGCTGACCGATCTCGTTGGCGCGGAACTCCGGAGTGAGGGGGATGCCGGCGGAGAAGGTGGCCCCGGTCTCGACCGCCTGCTCCATGGACGGCACCCAGGGGCTCAGGCTGCGGCTGCTGCGGCAGATGCGCAGGTTGAGAGGGGTGTTGACGAACTGGAACGGTTCCGGCGTGATGCGGCGCGGCGTCAGGGTCTGCAGCGTGAGCTCCGACGCCCAGACCAGGCCGCCGCCGTTGTCGCGCACGTCGACGATCAGACCGTTCTTGGGCAGCAGGCCGATGAGCCGGACGAACTCCTGGACGAAGGCGTCGGCGCTGTCGACCGAGAAGGTGTGGATGCGGACATGCCCGAAGGTGCCCGACGGGGTCTGGACGGTGCGGGCCGTGAACACCTGCGGCATGGTGCCGGCGATCTCGTCCGCCGCGGAGTCGGGGGCACGTCCCGAATCCACGGCCTGCTGTTGCTCGACGACGTGGGGGGCGAAGAGCATGACGTTGGCGCGGCTGATCTCGTCGGCCTCGTAGTCCATGCCCATGACGAGCGCGGCTTCACCGGTCGGGCCTGCCATCGGCGGGAGGTTTTCCACGATCTGCCAGTTCTCGCGCAGCTCGCGCGCGGCGCCGTCGGTGGCCTTGTAGCTCACGGTCACCCACTCCTCGAACGGGGGGAGATGGGCCGAGAGCGAGCGCACCGTCAGCGACTGGACGCCTCTGCTGCGGCGCGCCGCCACGTTGCTCCCCGCGAACCGGGCCGCGTTGAGCTCGACGGCCTGCTCGATGGGGATGCCGCTCCAGTGGGTGATCTCGACACCCGGCGCGAACCCCGGCGCGGAGAATCCCTGGGTGATGCGGGTGACCAGGAAGCGGGACGTCGATCCCTCCGTGGTCTCCTCGACCCGGAAGGGCAGGAAGGCGATCTTGTTGCGGAACGGCGCGGGCAGCACGTAATTGGTGTGCAGGTCCCGGACCGAGTGGAACACCTTCGACATCTCCGCGTGGAAGATCCACTCCGGCGGCATGGTGGCCGCCGTCTGCTGCTCCAGCTGCCGGCGCAGGAGGCGCAGCCGTTGCACGGGATTGACCGCGTGCATCGCGACCTTCAGGGGCAGGTGTACGTAGTTCTGCTCCAGCAGCACCAGTGCCTGGTCGACGAGGAGCATCCGTTGTTCCAGGGTGAGCGTGCCCGCACCCGCCAGGAAGGTGTCGAGTTGTGTGGCGGCGGCCAGGTGCTCACGCACCGGTTCGGCGGTCTGGCTGAGGTACTCGGGAGCGGTTTCGGCGGTGCTTCGGCCCATGATGCCTCCGTGGTCGGGGTACGGCTCCTGCGGCTCACCCCAGTCATCGGCCGCTCCCGCCGCCTTCCTCAGGGCCCGCACATCAGTTCACCCGTACGGCAGGCGTGATCCCGCACGCTCAGTGCGCCGGGAGCCGCTCCGACTCGCGGACCAGGGCGGCCAGGACCGGCGCGATCAACGGGTGGGTCTCGCCGCCCCGGCGGGTGGCGGCGAAGACCCGGCGGGTGGCGGCCGGCCCGGTGACCGGGCGGACCTGGACCTCCTTGAGGTCGATGCCCCGCAGCGCCGAGCGCGGTACGAGGGCCACTCCGGCGCCCGCCCCCACGAGCGCCGTGACGGCGCGGAAGTCGTCGGAGGAGTGGATGAACCGGGGCTGGAAGCCGGCCAGTTCGCAGGCGAGCAGCGTCACGTCGTGGCACGGGTTGCCGGGGTACTGGCCCACCCAGTCCGAGTCGGAGAGGTCCGCGAGTGACACGGCGGGCAGGTCGGCGAGCGGGTGGCCGGAGGGCAGGACCGCGTCGAAGGGTTCCGCGTACAGCGGGAGGACGGAGAGCCGCCCGTCGTCGGCGCCGGGCCCGCCCCGGTACTCGACCGCCAGCGCGAGGTCCGCCTCGCCGTCCAGCAGCAGCGGCAGGCTCTGGTCGCCCTCCGCGTCCCGGACCCGCAGCCGGATCCCCGGGTGCTCCAGTGCGAGGCGGGCGATCGCCGGGGCCAGCACCTCCGCGATACCCGTCGCGAAGGCGGCCACGGTGACCTCGCCCGCCGAACCGCCCGCGTACGCCGCGAGTTCGGCCTCCGCCCGCTCCAGCTGCGCCAGCACCTCGTGGGCGTGGCCGAGCAGGATCTCGCCTGCCGCGGTGAGCCGGACACCGCGGCCGCTGCGCGTGAGCAGCACGTGGCCCGTCTCCTGTTCCAGCGCCGCGAGCTGCTGGGAGACGGCCGAGGGGGTGAGGTACAGGGCTGCGGCCGCGGCGGTCACCGTACGGTGGTCCGCCACGGCCCGCAGGATGCGCAGCCGGCGGGGGTCGATCACCCCACCATTGTCTCAGGGTGCAGAGGTCCCTCAGGCCTCAGCGGTCCCGAGCGCCGCACGGGCGTCGATGAAGGCGGCCACCGCGCGCTCCACGTCGGCCGTCGAGTGGGCCGCCGAGAGCTGGACGCGGATGCGCGCAGCGCCCATCGGCACCACCGGGTAGGAGAAGCCGATCACGTACACGCCGCGCTCCAGGAGCAGCTCGGCCATCCTGGCCGCCTCCGCCGCGTCGCCGATCATCACCGGGGCGATGGCGTGGTCGCCGGGCAGGATCTCGAAGCCGGCCTCGGTCATCTTCGTGCGGAAGAGCGCGGTGTTGGCGGCGAGGTGCTCGCGCAGGTCGCCGGCCGACTCCAGCAGGTCGAGGACCTTGAGGGAGGCGGCCGCGATGACCGGGGCGAGGGAGTTGGAGAAGAGGTACGGGCGCGAGCGCTGGCGCAGCAGCTCCACGATCTCGGCGCGCGCGGCGACGTAGCCGCCGGAGGCGCCGCCGAGGGCCTTGCCGAGGGTGCCGGTGATGATGTCGACGCGGTCCATGACCCCGTGCAGCTCGGGGGTGCCGCGGCCGCCGGGGCCGACGAACCCGACGGCGTGCGAGTCGTCGACCATGACCATGGCGTCGTAGCGCTCGGCCAGGTCGCAGATCTCCTGGAGGGGTGCGACGTAGCCGTCCATGGAGAAGACGCCGTCGGTGACGATCAGCTTGCGCCGGGCGCCGCCCTCCGTGGCCTCCTTCAGGCGCGTCTCGAGCTCGGCCATGTCGCGGTTGGCGTAGCGCAAGCGGCGCGCCTTGGAGAGGCGGATGCCGTCGATGATCGAGGCGTGGTTGAGGGCGTCGGAGATGACCGCGTCCTCGGCGCCGAGCAGGGTCTCGAAGACGCCGCCGTTGGCGTCGAAGCAGGAGGAGTAGAGGATCGTGTCCTCCTGGCCGAGGAAGGCGGAGAGCCGGGCCTCCAGCTCCTTGTGCACCTCCTGGGTGCCGCAGATGAAGCGGACGGAGGCCATTCCGTAGCCCCAGCGGTCCAGTGCGTCCTTCGCGGCGGCGACGACCTCGGGGTGGTCGGCCAGACCGAGGTAGTTGTTGGCGCAGAAGTTGAGCACCTCGCCGGCGGCGCCGCCCGAGGTGACGGCGACGGCCGCGTTCTGCGGGGTGCCGATGACGCGCTCGGGCTTGTGCAGACCGGCGGAGCGGATCTCGTCGAGGGTGCTGCGGAGGTCGTCGCGGACGGTCTCGAACATGCTGCGTTCTCCTTGTGCGGCGGAGGGGGCCGGGCCCCGCGGAGGGGGGAGGGTCTGCGGGGCCCGGCCGGTGGGAGATGGTGCGGTGGGACGGAGGGCGGTTACGCCGTCCAGTCCAGGATGATCTTGCCGCTGCGGGCGGTCGACGCCTCGTCGAAGGCGGCCTCGAACTCGCGGTGGGAGTAGCGGCCGGTGATGACAGGGCCGAGGTCGAGCCCGCCCTCGAGGAGCACCGTCATCGCGTACCAGGTCTCGAACATCTCACGGCCGTAGATGCCCTTGATGGTGATCATCGAGGTGACGACCTTCGCCCAGTCGACGGGGAACTCCGTCGCGGGCAGACCCAGCATGGCGATCCGGCCGCCGTGCGTCATGTTGTCGATCATGTCGCGCATCGCCTCGGCGCGACCGGACATCTCCAGGCCGACGTCGAAGCCCTCGCGCAGACCGAGCCGCGCCTGCGCCTCGGCGATGGAGGACTCGGCGACGTTCACGGCGAGCGTGGCGCCGGCCTTGCGGGCGATCTCCAGGCGCTCGGGGCTGACGTCGGTGATCACCACGTTGCGGGCGCCGGCGTGCTTGGCCACGGCCGCCGCCATGATCCCGATCGGCCCGGCGCCGGTGATCAGCACGTCCTCCCCGACCAGCGGGAAGGAGAGCGCCGTGTGCACGGCGTTGCCGAACGGGTCGAAGATCGCGGCGACGTCCAGGTCCACGGCGGTGCGGTGCACCCACACGTTCTGCGCGGGCAGCACCACGTATTCGGCGAAGGCGCCGTCGCGGCCCACGCCGAGGCCGATCGTGCTGCGGCACAGGTGGCGGCGGCCGGCCAGGCAGTTGCGGCACTTGCCGCAGACCAGGTGGCCCTCGCCGCTGACCAGCGCGCCGATCTCGATGTCGCGCACGTCCGCGCCGAGGGCGGCGACCTCGCCGACGAACTCGTGGCCGAGGACGAGCGGGGTCTTGACCGCGCCCTGCGCCCAGCCGTCCCAGGCACGGATGTGCAGGTCGGTTCCGCAGATGCCGGTGCGCAGCACCTTGATCAGCACGTCGCCGGGGCCGTACTCGGGCTCGGGGACGTCCATGAGCCACAGGCCGGGCTCGGCCTTGTGCTTGACGAGTGCCTTCATGGGTGGCTCCAGGCATGCGGAAGGGGGCGCCGCGGGCGTGCGGGCCCGGACGGCGTCGGTGACGGGCACCAATCTGCCGATCGGCGTGGTGATCAGTCCATCGAGACTTTCTTAAGCGGGTCGACAGCGCAGCTTCACGCCTATGCTCCTCCCTTGACGGGCAGGGGCCCGTGCCGGTGCGGGCACGGGGAAAAGGGGAGGTGAGGGCGTGCCGAGTCTGCGCAGCAGGGCGTTGTCGGCGGCGCTGACCGTGGCGGGGCGGCGAAGACGGTTCGCGAGCGCCGAGGCGGTACGGGCCCGGGTGGCGCAGTCCGCCCGCCGGCCCGCGTCGCATCTGCCGCCGCGCCGGCTGGGCCGGGTCGCGGACGTCTCGCGGACGTTCGTCGGAGCCTGGCCGGTGTACGACGTCTGCCCCCTCGGGGCCGAGCCCGCGGCCCAGGTGCTGTACGTGCACGGCGGCGGTTACATCAACGAACTGGTCCGCCCGCACTGGTCGCTGATCCGGACCCTCGTCACGCAGGCGCGGGCGCGGGTCGTCGTACCGGCGTACATCCTCGCTCCGCGCGGTACCGCCGACCGGACCGTCCCGGTCGCCACCGACCTGCTGAGCGGCCTGATCGAGAGCGGCGACGGCGGGACGGTGCTCATCGGGGACTCGGCCGGGGCCGGGATGGCGCTGGCGGCCGCGCAGCGGCTGCGCGACGCCACCGGGGCCCAGCCGTCCCGGATCGTCCTGATCTCGCCCTGGCTGGACGTGAGCATGAGCCATCCGGACCAGGAGGCCATCGAGGCGGCCGATCCGATGCTGGCCCGCCCGGGACTGCGGGAGGCCGGGCGGCTGTACGCCGGGACCCTGGCCGCCGACGATCCCCGGGTGAGCCCACTGCACGGAACCTTCGCGGGGCTGGCGCCGCTGACGGTGTTCACCGGGACCCGGGACCTGCTGACCACGGACAGCAGGGAGCTGCTGCGCCGGGCCCGTGCGGAGGGCGCCGAGGTGGAGTTCCACGAAGAGGCGGGGCTCCTGCACGCGTACCCGCTGCTGCCGGTGCCAGAGGGGCGGGCGGCGCGCGACCGGATCGTCGAGCTGATCAGGGGGACGGCGGACCTGTGACGGCTGCGACGGCTGCGATGGCGCTGACCGGGCGGCGCTCGGGGCCCTTACGCCGTACAGGTCATCAGTGAGCTGATCGGCCAGGCGCGGTACGCCGTCCAGTACGCCTCGTCACGTACGTGGTCGGCGGGCGGGGTGCGGTTCGGCTGCCAGCCGACCGTCACGAAACCCGCCTCGACGGCCGCCTCGGCGAGGTCGGCGTGCGCCCATTCACGGAACTCGAAGGGCACCGGCGGCTCGGTCAGGAACTGCGCCTTCAGCAGGGGCGCGTCGCCGTCCGGGATCCGGTCGACGATGCGGACCCCGTACGGCGACCAGTCCACGCGCGGGAACGCCCCGGCATTGGGCACGATGGCGAGCAGCCGCCCGCCGGGGCGCAGGTTGGCGCGCACGGACCGGAACATCGCGTGCAGGTGTCTGCGATCGGGGGCGTAGCTGAAGACGTACGCGGCGGTGGCGAGGTCGAAGGGGCCGAGGTGGGGAAGGCCGGCGGCGTCGGCGACCACGTACTCGACGTCGGGGCGGTCCTTCGTCGCCTCGTGCTCGCGGGCCAGCCGGATCATCTCCTCCGAGACGTCCACGCCGACGGTCCGCCGGGCCCCGCCGCGGGCCAGCAGCCGGGTGTTGTAGCCGTACCCGCAGGCCAGGTCGAGGGCGTCGAGCCCGCGTACTCCGCCGAGCGCGTCGAGGGCTCCGTGCAGGGTGTAGGTGTCGGCCGCCGAGAAGGCCGCCGTGTTCGTGGACTCCGCGTAGCGCTCGCCGATGGTGTCGTACTGGAACCGCATGCTCTGCCTTCCGGGGGCCTGCCGGGGGTGGGACGCCTGCGTATCGTGCCCCGCGGCGCGTACGGGGGCTGCCCGTACACCCGTACGTCCCCCGCACGAGGGAAGCGGTCGGCCTATCGCGACTGCTCCGGCCGCTCATGGCCCGTCGGCATCGGCTCGCGGGCCCAGGCGCGCAGCCGGGCGGGCGCCCCGTCGGCTCCGTGGCGCGGGTGCAGGCCATGCCGAAGGGCCGCGTCGTCGCGATCCTCCCGGTACGGGGCTCGGGGCGGCGCGGGCGCGGCCGGGATGCAGTGGCCGCCACCCAGGGCGCATCCTGACTGTGTGATCGCGAGAGCGGACAGCGGCGGCCCCGCCCCCGATGCCACGGCCCAGGCGCTCGCGAAGGGCGCCGTGAGCGCCGTGGAGGCCGTCGGCGGGTTCGCGGGCGGGGTCTACCTGCGTTCGCGCCGCGAGGGGCTCCTGCTCCTGGCCGTCTTCACGGGCCTGCCGCTGCCCCTGTACCGGCCGTGGTGGCGGATGCAGGTGAACCGCCCCTACCCGGTCGCGGAGGCATACCGCTCCGGGCAGGCAGTGCACCTGCCCGACGCGGAGTCGGCCATGAGCCGCTTCCCCCAGCTGATGGCCGGGCTGCCGTTCCCCTTCGCCTCGCTGTACGAACCGGTGACGGCGGGGACGGAACGGTTCGGAGTGCTGCTGGTGCTGCGCGCGGCGACCCCCGGCGTCCCGGTCGGGGCCGCGGACCGGGAACGGCTGCGGGAGGCCGCGGACCGGCTGGCGCAGGACCTCGCCGCGCTCACGGCGGCCGGGGCTCCGGTGACGTGGGAGGGCGACCCGGTGGGTGTGCCGACGCCGCCGCCGAATCCGGGGGCCGAGGGCGCCCGCGAGGCCGTGGACCGGCTCGCCCAGGCGGTGCTCTCCCTGGACCGGCAGGGCCGGATCGGTTTCGTCAACAGGGCGGCCGAGGACCTGCTCGGCCTCGGCGGTCCGCAGCTGCGCGGAAGGCTGCTGTGGGAGGCGCAGCCCTGGCTCGGGAATCCCGCCTACGACGACCACTTCCGGTCCGCCTTCATGTCCGGCGAGCCGGTGCACTTCCCCGCCCGGCGCGGCCGGCACCCGCCGTGGGAGTGGCTGTCGGTGGACCTGTACCCGGCCCCTGACGGAGTGACCCTGACGATCGGCGGAACCGAGAAGCCCTCCTACGCGCCCACGGCGGTGGCCCCGCCCGGTGCGGGCGTGGGCTCGCCCGCCGACCAGGCCTCTGCGCTGTACCGGCCGGTGGCCCTCGCCATCGCGCTGACGGAGGCGGTCACGGCCCGGCAGGTGTCGGCGGTCGTCACCGAGGAGCTGCTGCCGGCCTTCGGCGGCCGCCAGCTGGCGATCTACCTGCTCGACGAACGGCATCTGCACCTCGCCTGGGAGACCGGTTTCCCGACGGGCTTCCTCGACCGGTTCGACGGGGTCGCGCTCGACGCCCGGCTGCCGGGCGTGGAGACCCTGACCACGGGCCGGCCGTTGTTCTTCGAGTCGATGGAACACCTGGCCGCCGCCTATCCGGGCATTCCGCTGGACGCCGACGTCGGGGCCCGCGCGTTCCTGCCTCTGATCGCCTCCGGCCGGCCGGTCGGCTCCTGCATCCTCGGCTTCGACTCGCCCCGCGGCTTCAGCCCGGAGGAGCGTACGGTGCTGACCGCACTGGCCGGACTGATCGCGCAGGCCCTGGCGCGGGCGCGGCGCTACGACAGCGAGGCGGCGCTGGCCCGCGGGCTGCAGTCGGCCCTGCTGCCGCACCGGCTGCCGGTGTCCGAGAACGTGGACACGGTCGGCCGCTACCTCCCCGGCACCCTGGGAATGGACGTCGGCGGCGACTGGTACGACGTCATCGAGACCGGCCGCGGCCTGCTGGCCCTGGTCATCGGGGACGTCCAGGGGCACGGTGTGGCGGCCGCGGCGACCATGGGTCAACTCCGCAGCGCAGTACGGGCCTTCGCGCTGAGCGGCAGCGCGCCGGAGCAGGTCATGAGGGGCACCAACCAGCTGCTCATCGACCTGGACCCGGGCCAGTTCGCCAGCTGCTGCTACGTGTTGCTCGACCCTGCGTCGGGTGCCGTCCGGGCCGTGCGGGCCGGCCACCCCCAGCCGCTGCTGCGCCATCCCGACGGCCGGACCGAGGTGCTCGACCTGGCGGGCGGGGTCGTGCTCGGCATCGACCCGGACGCCTCGTACCCGGTCACCCAACTGCGGCTGTCGACGGGCTCGGTTCTGGCCCTCTACACGGACGGCCTGGTGGAGACGCCGGGCATCGACATCGACGTCGGGGTGGAACAGCTGCGGACGGCCCTGGCCGCGGCCCGGCCGTCCCCGCTGACCGAAACCGCCGACTGGCTGGTCGGCGAGGCGGGCAGCAGCATGGACCGGCCGGACGACATCGCCCTCCTGCTGGCATGCCGCAGGGGCGGGGACCCGTAGACCGCCGGGTGCCGCACCACCCGGAGGGCCGGTACGACGGCGGCTGCGTGCAGGCCGCACGGGCCCGGGTGTGTCACGCGCGTGACGCGTCCCCGCCGGACGGTGGTCCCGCACGCCGGCCGGCGTTCACCCCGCGTCGGGGGCGCGTGTCTCGCCGCCCGCCAGGATCACCGCCGTGTTGACCAGCCCGACGTGGCTGAACGCCTGGGGGAAGTTGCCGAGTTGGCAGCCTGCGACCGGGTCGTACTCCTCCGCGAGCAGTCCCACGTCGTTGCGTACGGCCAGCAGCCGTTCGAAGAGGGCGCGGGCCTCCTGCTCCCGGCCCGTCAGGTGCAGCGCGTCGGCCAGCCAGAACGAGCATGCCAGGAAGGTCCCTTCGTCGCCGGGCAGTCCGTCGACGGCCGCACCTTGGGTGCTGTAGCGGCGGACCAGTCCGCTGCTGCCGAGTTCCGCGCGCACCGCGTCGACCGTGCCGATGACCCGAGGGTCGTCGGGCGGCAGGAATCCGACCCTGGGGATGAGCAGGGTCGCCGCGTCGAGCTCGCGGGATCCGTAGTACTGGGTGAAGGTGCCGCGCTCGGCGTCGTAGCCGTGAGTGCACACCTCGCTGTGGACCTCGTCCCTTATGGCGCGCCAGCGTTCCACCTCGCCGGGCATCGACGGGTCGTTCTCCAGGGCCCGGACGGCCCGGTCGGCGGCGACCCACGCCATCACCTTGGAGTGCACGAAGTGGCGGCGCGGGCCGCGGACCTCCCACAGGCCTTCGTCGGGGCGGCGCCAGTTGCGTTCCAGGAAGTCGAGGAGTGCGAGCTGGATCCGCCAGGCGTGGCGCTCGGACGGCAGGCCTGCGGACCGGGCGAGGTGGAGGGAGTCGATGACCTCCCCGTACACGTCCAGCTGGAGCTGGTCGACGGCCGCGTTGCCGACGCGGACCGGGGCGGACGAGGCGTAGCCGCGCAGCCATGGGAGCTCGGTCTCGGGGATCCGCCGCTCGCCGGCGATCCCGTACATGATCTGGAGGTCGGCCGGGTTGCCGGCGACCGCGCGCAGCAGCCACTCGCGCCAGGCGCGGGCCTCGTCGAGGAAGCCGGTGGAGAGGAGCGAGCCGAGGGTGAGGGTGGAGTCCCGCAGCCAGCAGTAGCGGTAGTCCCAGTTACGGATGCCCCCCATCTCCTCGGGGAGGGAGGTGGTGGCCGCGGCGACGATGCCGCCGGTCGGGGCGTAGGTGAGGGCTTTGAGGGTGATGAGGGAGCGGGTCACCGCCTCCCGGTAGGGGCCTTCGTAGCGGCACTGGGAGGCCCATTCCCGCCAGTCGGCGAGGCTGCACTCCAAGGCTTCGAAGGGGTCGGTGGGCTCGGGTTGCGGCTGGTGGGAGGGGTGCCAGGTGAGGACGAAGGCGACGCGCCGGCCGGCGGTGACCGGGAACTGGGAGCGGGTGCTGTTCTCCTCGCCCCAGGTGCGGACCGGGGGCTCGCTGCGGAACCATGCGGAGTCGGGCCCGGCGACGGCGACCCGGTCACCGTTGCTGCGGCGCACCCACGGCACGACGTGGCCGTAGTCGAACCGCAGGCGCAGGGTGCTGCGCATCCTGACGGTGCCGGTGACGCCCTCGACGATGCGGACGACGTCGGGGGCCACGTCGCGCTGCGGCATGAAGTCGATGACTTTGACGGTCCCGGTGTCGGTCTCCCAGTACGACTCCAGGACCAGCGACCCGTCGATGTACGCGCGGCGCGTGCACGGCTCGCCGTCGGCGGCGCCGAGGGGTGCGATGCGCCAGTGGCCGTTCTCCTCGTCGCCGAGGAGTTTGGCGAAGCAGGCCGCCGAGTCGAAGCGCGGCAGGCACAGCCAGTCGATGGACCCGTCGCGGCCGACCAGTCCACTGGTCATCAGGTCGCCGATGAGTGCGTAGTCTTCGATGGGTTGTGTCATTTGTGCGCTCTTCCCGCGAATGTCCGGGGCCAATCAGCTCAGGGCCCCGGACACCCCTGGAACGACGCCTAGGCGACGCCCTGGTCGCGTACGAGCAGCAGAACGGCGGCGAGGACCAGGCCGAGGGTGAGGGCCAGCGCGCCGTGTGCCAGGCGGTGGCCGCGCAGGACGGGCAGGAAGCGGTCGGCGGCGTACCGGCCGGGGCCGGTGAGGGCGAGGGCCGCGGCGCCCGCGGTCAGCAGCAGCTCGTACTCGATGCCCTTCGGGGCGAAGAAGGCGCCTGCGCCGTGGACGGCGATCGCGTTGACGAGCGTGCCGACGACGGCGGCGCCGGCGAGCGGGGTGAGCAGACCGAGGGCGAGGCCGAGGCCGCCCAGGGTCTCGGTCAGGCCGGCGAGGACGGCCATGGCGTCGCCTGCGGGGTAGCCGCTGGCGGTGAAGAAGCGGCCCGTGCCGCTGACGCCGCCGCCCCCGAACCAGCCGAAGAGTTTCTGGGTGCCGTGTGCGGTCATGGTCAGCCCGAGGACGAGGCGCAGGAGCAGCAGGCCGGTGTCGTGGCCGGGGGTGGAGAGGGCTGCGGCGCGGAGCTGCGCGTCCGGGGCGGCGGCCTGCGGCTTCGTCGCGGTGACGGAGGGGCTGGTCATCGGGGATCCTTCCGGTCGAGCGGCCCGGGGGCAGAAGAGTTGTTCAAATTCGAACCGCTAGCCGTCGACCCTAACCACTGATTCAAATTGGAACAACCCGTGTAGTCTGGAGCCATGGCTGAACCGAGATGGCTGGACGAGCGCGAGATGCGGGCCTGGAGCGGCTTCCTGGCCGCGTCGGCCCTGGTGAACCGCCGGCTCGACCAGCAGCTCAAGGACGACTCCGGCCTCTCGCACCCCCAGTACGAGATCCTCGTGCGGCTCGCTGCGGCGCCCGGCCGCGAGCTGCGGATGACCGAGCTCGCCAACGGCCTGATCAACTCCAAGAGCGGGCTGACCTACCAGGTCACGCAGATGGAGAAGGCCGGGCTCGTGCGCCGGCGCAGCTGCCCCTCCGACGTGCGCGGCGTCTTCGCCGTGCTCACCGACGCGGGCGCCGCCAAGCTGGAGGAGGCCGCACCCGGGCACGTGGCGACGGTCCGCGAGGTCCTGGTCGACGTCCTCACTCCCGGGCAGCTCGACGCGCTCGCCGACGGGCTGGGCGAGGTCGGACGCCGGCTGCGCGGACAGGGGGCCTGAGTGGTTCCGGCCGCCGACCGGGTAGCGCGGCCCGGTACCGGGGTATAGGGGCGCCATGGACGGAAAGGTCTGGCTCACGCTGGCCGCGCTCGTCGCGGTGGGCCTCGCGATCGCCGCGGCCGTGCTGCTCGTACGGGTCTTCAAGGCGCGGCGGCTGCTGCTCGACGCGGGGATCCCGGTGCGCGACAAGGCCCTGTTCTGGGTCGCCGTGATCTACACCGTCTCGCCGGTGGACCTGATTCCGGATCCGGTGTACCTCGACGACATCGGGGTCCTGATGCTGGCGCTGCGCTCCCTGCACGCGGCGGCGGCGAGCCGGCCCGCGAAGGAGCCCGGCACCTTGTGAAGGAACCTCCGCCCGACGGGGCGGAGCCGCCCCGTCGACGGCACGGCCCGGCGCACACGTGGGAACGCGCCCGGACCATGCGCACCAGCTGGACGTCCTGCGATGATGCGGCCGCGCCTCCGGCGGGGGGGCGGGAGCCCGGGTCAGAGGACGCCCCGGGGCCGGAACTGGATGCTGATGCGCGGTCCGACGGCCCGCGCCGACTTGGGTACGGCGTGTTCCATGGTCCGCTGACAGGAGCCGCCCATGACGACGAGGTCCCCGTGACCCAAGGGCAGGCGCAGCAGGGTGGCCCCGCCGTCGCGCGGGCGGAGGGCGAGATCGCGCGGGTCGCCCACGGAGACGATGGCCACCATGGTGTCCTCGGTCGAGGAACGGCCGGTCCGGTCTCCGTGCCAGGCGACGCTGTCACGGCCGTCGCGATACAGGCACAGACCGGCGGTGGCGAAGGGCTCGCCGAGCTCGGCGGCGTAGTGGCGGGTCAGCGCCTCGCGGGCCTCGGTGAGCGAGGAGTGCGGCAGCGGCTCGCCCTCGGCGTAGAAGGCGAGCAGCCGGGGCACCTCCACCTCGCGCTCGTACATCTGCCGGCGCTCGGCGCGCCACGGCACGTCGGCGGCCAGCCGCTCGAAGAGCGCGTCGGCGCCGCTCAGCCAGCCGGGCAGGTGATCGACCCAGGCTCCGGCGCCGAGCTCGGTCCGCCGCATGCCGCCGAGAGGGCCGAGCCGGATCTCGTCACCCTGGTCGAACAGGGAACCCTGAAGGCCTTGGACTCCGTACATGACTCCAGCCTAGCCCCACGAACCGAACACGTGCACGAATACATCGCCCGGGCACCGCACCTCATCCACCGGCCGGAGGCTGTGGATTCACGGACTCGGCCGGGCCGACTCGGACCGGCCGCCTGGGACGGGCCGTGAGGCGGGCCGTGAGGCGGGCCGTGGAACGGGCCGGCGGACTGCGCGGTTCACCGTCGGACACCACCCCTCACACGTCACCCGTCACCCGTCACCCGTCACCCGTGCGCGGACCGTGGTCCCTGCGGGGGTCCGACTCCACCCCGCCGCACCGGTGGCCGACGGGCCCTTGCGGCCGGACGGCCGGGAGAGGACGGTCACGGCGACGGAGAGCGCGGCGACGAGGGCGATCGCCGCTCCGGGGGCCAGGTACTGGGCCAGGCCGCCCGCGATCGCGGCGCCGAGGCTCTGCCAGGTCATCCGCCCGGCCGACTCGACTCCCTGGACCTGGCCGCGGACCGGCTCGGGGGTCAGTGCGAGGAGTTGCTCCTGCAGCGGCAGGGTGGCCGCGAATCCCGCGCCGGCGAGGAACACCGCGGCTGTCAGGACCAGGACGGGCGGATGGAGCGCGAACAGCAGGAAGGGGACGGCGAGCAGCAGACGCAGGGCGAACGCGTGGCGGCGGCGCCCGTCGGCGGTGAGCAGTCGGCCGACGGCCAGGTCCCCGAGGAGCATGCCCGCCGATCCGGCCGCCAGCAGGGTGCCGGCGTGGCCGGGGTCGTAGGAGATCAACAGGGCCTCGCAGCCCACGATCAGACCGTTGGGGACCCACAGGTTCAGCAGCAGCACCCGCCGGCGGGCGTCGGCGAACAGCTCGGCGTTCGTCGTCCAGGTCCGGCGCAGTCCGGGGCGGCGGGTGAGCCGGATCGTGCGCTCCCGGACGGTGGCCGCCACCGCGGCCGTTCCGAGGGCGGTGAGGGCGGCGGCGGTGAGGAAGACTCCGTACGGGCTCAAGTGCCTCAGCAGTACCGCGCCGACGGCGTAGCCGAGGATCGCCGTACCGCCCGAGGTGATGTTCATCAGCGAACGGGCCGCCGCGTAGGCCGAGATGGGCACGACCTCCGCGAGCAGCCCCAGACGCGTGCCGGTCCCGAGGGCCTGGAAGAAGCCGAGCATCAGCAGCAGACCGAACCGGGCGGCCGACGGCAGGCCGGGGATCGCCTGGGCGGCGACGCCCAGCAGCGAGGGAACTGGAGCAGGAGCAGGGTCCGGCGGGGGCGTTCGCCGTCCGCGACCGACATCAGGGTCAGGGCGCCCACCACCGTGGCGAAGGTGGCGCCGTACATGCTGACGGCCGTCAGGAACGGGGATCCGGTCTGCCGGTTGACGAGTGAGCCGAGCGCGAAAGCGGACAAGGTGCCTGCGGAGGCCGTGAGGGTGAAGCCGGCGTACAGCCCGGCGAACTCCCTGCTGCGGAGCAGGTCGCGATAGCCGGTGTTGGCGGGCGCGGCGGGTTCGGCGGGTTCGGCGGTGCCGTGCGGGACAGGGTCGGTGGGGTGGCCGGGGCAGGAAGGGGTGGAGGGGTGCGAAGGCATGAAAAAAGCCTCCGGACGCGCGCACGGGGCACGTTCGCCGAAGGCCAACGCGGTGATTTTAGCAGCCTGTCGGGCCGTCTGCCGGACAACCGGGGTTCGGGCGCGGGCCGAAGGGACAATCCTGCAGCGTGCGCGTGTGATCAGGAACTCACGGTCTTGGCCGCAGGCCCGGCACGCGGTACCGTCACGGCGACATCTACACATAGCGACGACGGCGAGACGGAAGCCCGGTGTGAATCCGGCATGGTCGCGCCACTGTGTGCTGTGGCGGCATCCTCAGGGTGGCGCCGCGGCGAGTCAGACCCGAGGACCGTCGTCCTGCACCACCGTATGGGACGCGTTGTTCCCCGAGGAGGTTCCATCATGGCCGAGGCTGTCGCTTCCGCTGCCGTATCCACCCCCGCCGGCTCCCTGTCGGCTCCGCTGCCCGTGCGCGCGGTGCTGCCCTGGGCGCTCTTCGTCGGTCTTCTGATGCTCGTCGCCCTCTACTTCGTCGGTGCCGAACAGGGCGCCACGTCCGTGTTCGCCGGCGAAGGCGTGCACGAGTGGGTGCACGATGGGCGTCACCTGCTCGGCTTCCCCTGCCACTGAGAGGCTGTGCACATGTACGCCTCCACTGTCAGAGGCCTGCTGGTCCGCGGCATGCTCGCGGGCCTGATCGCCGGTCTGTTCGCCTTCGCCGTCGCCTACGTCGTGGGTGAGCCTCCGGTACGCGGCTCCATCGCCGTGGAGGAGGCCCAGGCCGCCCAGGACGCCGCGAGCGCTCCGAGCGGTCACGCCGGGCACGGCGGCGACGCCGCGGCGGGCGGAGCCGCCGAGGAGGAGGAAGCCGTCAGCCGACCGGTGCAGTCCACCGTCGGACTGGCCACGGGCGTCCTGGTCTACGGGGTCGCGCTGGGCGGCATCGCTTCGCTCGCGTTCTCGTTCGCCCTCGGTCGCGTGGGCGGGTTCAGCCCGCGGGCGACCGCGGCGCTCACCGCGGCGGGCGCCTTCGCCACGGTCTACCTGGTGCCGTTCCTGAAGTACCCGGCCACCCCGCCGGCGGTCGGCAACCCGGACACGATCGGTCAGCGCACCACGCTGTTCTTCCTGATGATCCTGCTCAGCGTGCTGCTCGGCATCGGCGCGATCATCCTCGGACGGCGGCTGGCACCGCGCCTGGGCAACTGGAACGCGACACTGGCCGCGAGCGGCGGCTTCATCCTCGCCGCCGCCCTCGCGTTCGTGTTCCTTCCGGGGAACGACGACGCGGTCAAGCCCGGTTTCCCCGCCGCCCTGCTGTGGGAGTTCCGGATCGCCTCGCTGGCCGTCCAGTTGGTGCTGTGGACGGTGTTCGGCGTCGTCTTCGGCGTCCTGGCCCAGCGGCTCCTCGCCGCGCGCGCCGACGGCGCGGAGGCGACGGCCCGGCAGACGGCGCCCGCCGCCGGCTGATCACCTCCGCGACGCCTGTGCGCGGACCCCGTCACCCCCCTGCGGGGTCGGCGGGGCCCGCGCACAAGCGCGCACCGGCGCAGGTGTCGTACTCCGGCCGCCCTACGATGTGCACATGAGCGCAGGCACGCATCCGGCAGGTGCACGGATGTGGCAGAAGCGGGGTGACCGGCTGGAGACGGCCGCGTCCGTGCTGGCCCTGCTCGCGGACCGCACACGCCTGGCGCTGATGGAGCGGCTCGGCCGCGGCGAGGCCGACGTCACCACCCTCACGGAGGCGTGCGGGGCCGCCCGCCCCTCCGTCAGCCAGCACCTGGCCAAGCTCCGCCTCGCCGGACTGGTCACCACCCGCAAGGACGGCCGCCGGGTCGTGTACGCCCTGCGCCACGGGCATCTGCGCGGGCTGGTCGACGAGGCCCTGAACGTCGCCGACCACCAGCTCGGCTCGCTGCCGCCGCACGACTGACCACGGGCCCTCTCGGGTGAGGCGTGGAGCGTATCCGGCTGCCATACGTGCACACGTACGCAC
Source organism: Streptomyces sp. NPDC054849 (assembly GCF_053610945.1). Lineage (NCBI taxonomy): Bacteria > Bacillati > Actinomycetota > Actinomycetes > Kitasatosporales > Streptomycetaceae > Streptomyces > Streptomyces sp. NPDC054849. The sequence continues at coordinate 35,347 of NZ_JBSGZI010000032.1, read as the reverse complement.
ACGTTGGCTAGGCTGGTCCGGTGTCATCGATCCGCCGACCGGACGGGGGACCGTGCTGTCCGTACTGCGCAACGGCACCTACCGCCGTCTGTTCACCGCCCAAGTCGTCGCCCTGGTCGGGACCGGGCTCGCCACCGTCGCGCTGAGCCTGCTCGCGTACGACCTCGCGGGCGACGGCGCCTCCGCGGTCCTCGGCACCGCACTGGCGATCAAGATGATCGCCTACGTCTCCATCGCGCCGGTGATCGGAGCGCTCGCCGACCGGATGCCCCGCCGCACCCTCATGGCGGCGATGGACCTCACCCGCGCCGGCGTGGCACTGGCCCTCCCGTTCGTCACCGAGGTCTGGCAGATCCACCTCCTGATCTTCCTGCTCCAGGCGGCGTCGGCCGCCTTCACCCCGGTCTTCCAGGCCACCGTCCCCGTGGTGCTGCCCGCCGAACGCGACTACACCCGGGCCTTGTCGATGACCCGGCTCGCCTACGACCTGGAGAGCCTGTTCAGTCCGGCGCTGGCTGCGGCACTGCTGAGTCTCGTCTCCTACGAGTGGCTGTTCGCGGGCACGACCGTCGGCTTCCTCGCCTCCGCCGCGCTCGTCGTCGCCACCGCACTGCCCAAACCCGCCCCCGTGGAACGGACCGGCGGAGTGTGCGCGAAGGTCGCCTTCGGCGCCCGGCTCTTCCGGGCGACTCCCCGGCTGCGGGCCCTGCTCGCCCTCGACCTCGCGGTCGCCGCCGCCGGAGCGATCGTCTTCGTCGACACCGTTTCCCTGGTCCGCGACCACTTCGACCGCCCGGCCGCATCCGTCTCGCTCGCCCTCGGCGCGTACGGCGCCGGCTCCATGCTGACCGTCCTGGCTCTGCCCCGCCTTCTGCGACGTGCCGCCGACCGTACGGTGATGGTCCGCGCCGCCTTCGCCCTCCCGGTGATCCTGGCGGCCGCGGCGGCGCTCACCGCGACCGCCCCGGCGGCCTGGTCCTGGCCCGCCCTCCTGGCGCTCTGGGCCGCGATCGGCGCGGCCTGCTCCGCCGTCCTGACGCCGGGGGGCCGCGTGATCCGCCGCTCCAGCGCCGACGCGGATCTGCCCGCCGCCTTCGCCGCCCGGTTCTCCCTCTCCCACGGCTGCTGGCTGCTGACCTATCCCCTGGCCGGCTGGCTCGGCACGGAGGCGGGCCTGTCGCTGACCGCCGTGGTCCTGGGGGCCGTCGCCCTCGCTTCCACCGCGGCCGCGGCCGCGATCTGGCCCACCCGTGACCCGTACCGGCTGGAGCACGTACACCCGGACCTGCCGCCCGGTCATCCGCACCTCGTCGACGCCCGCCCGGCCGGGGGCGGTTGGCGGCACGGCCACCACTACGTCATCGACCAGCACCACCACCGGTGGCCCGAGGGCATCCTCTAGGCCTCACCTGCACAGGGCGGTGTCGACGAGGGTCTGGGCGTGGTCGGGGCCCTGCGGGGCGAGTGCCTTGGCGGCGGTGACGGCGACCGCGGCGGCGCGGCCGTCGTCGGTGACGCCGTTGCGGGTGGTGTAGCCGGGTATGTCACCTCCGTGACCCCACATCAGGCCGCCGCAGCTCAGCGGCGTGCTGATGATCCCGAGCCCTGCACGGACACCGGGCTCCGTGCCGGTGCGGTCGGGGATCGGGACGGTGGTGCGCATCTGCGCGAGCTCGGCCGGTCGCAGCAGCTTGCCGCCGATCAGGGCGGCGAAGAAGCGGTTCAGGTCGCCCGGGGTGGAGATCAGCTGCCCGGCGGCCCAGCCCCAGGAGGGGTCCATCCGCGTGATGTCCCCCAGCGGCCCCCCCGGCTGCGTCGCGTGGTAGCCGCGGGGATGGGCCTCCCGGATGGTCTCGTCGCCCACGCCCGGGAAGTAGGTGTGGCGCAGTCCGGCGCGGTCGATGATCCGCTGGGTGATCTGCTCGGCCAGGGGGCGGCCGGTGACCTTCTCGATGAGCAGACCCGCGAGGACGTAGTTGGTGTTGCTGTACGACCAGTCGGTCCCGGGAGCGAAGAGCGCCTTGCGGGACAGGGCGAGGTCGAGCAGGGCCCGGGGCTCGTAGTAGGTGTGCCCGCCCGCCTTCAGGAAGTCGTCGATCATGAAGTCGGTGTAGTTGGGCAGTCCGCTGGTGTGCTGGAGCAGGTGACGCACCGTGATGGCACGGCCGTCGATGCCCTCGCCGCGCACCAGGCCGGGCAGGTACCGCTCGATGGGGGCGTCGAGTTCGGCCTTGCCCTCGCCGACCAGCTGCAGGACGACGGTGGCGGTGAACGTCTTGGTGTTGCTGCCCACCCGCACCTGCCCGTCGACCGGCACCTTCGCCCCGGTTCGCATGTCGGCCACCCCGGCGGTGTAGTTGCGGGTCCGTCCGTCGCGGCCGACGGTGGCGGCCAGGGCGGCCGGATACCGGTCGTCGCTCACCAGGCGCTCCACACCGTGCCGTACGGCGTCACCGGAGCCGCGGGCCTGCCCCGTGAACGCGGACGGGGACGCGGGTGCTGAAGCGGGTGCTGACGCGGATGCGGATGCGGATGCGGATGCGGGGAGCGTGCCGCCCACCGCCAGGGCGGCGGCCAGCACGGCCACCATCGTGATGCCGCGTCGCGGCCCGGCCGACGACGAGGCGCGAGCGGGCCGGGGCTGACGAGAACGGTCGGTCATGGTAACCCTCCTTGTGCACCCTGCCGGGCGCATCGGGCAGTCGGGGTGGGCCGGCCTCGGCGCGGTCGCCGGGTCGACAGGCCGCAGGCTCCCCCGTGGGGGAAGCTCGTGGCCGCATGCACCGACCCTAGGAATCGGCCCCCGTCCGCTGCATCGCTCGCGGGCACGAGGGGCCCAGGTCCCGGCTCCGCCCGCGACCGGTACCCCCGGCCCACACCGGTCTCCGCCTCAGGGGGGAGGGCCCAGCTGACCTGACAGCCCATCAGCCGAGTGCCCCGGCGCCCCGTCCGCCGTCCGCCGTCCGCCGTCCGCCTCCGGACCGTGGCTCGTGGCCCGGCGACGAAAAGATCTGGCAGCGCGCGGTCCGGGCCTATACGATCACCGCGATGACCACCCATGCTGCTCACAGATCGGGGGTCCCGTCCGCGCAAGGTGAGTGCTGATGCTCACTCAGACCGCGTATGGGGATTCCCGCCTTTCCTTCTGGCGGCGGGTACGCGAGTACGCCGTACCGCCGTCCATGATCGAGTCTGCGACCGCCCGCCGTTCCGTCGGGGACTGGGCCGGCGCGTGCGCCGCCGCAAACATCGATGTCGACTTCAACCTGCGCCGTGTGGCGCGCTCGCACGGTGACGACCTCGCGGCCCGGATCCGGTCCGATCTTCGCCATATCGCGCCGGACCTGTTGCGCTGGCACATGCCGCGCATCGCTCCCGACGGGCTGCTGCGCCCGGGTCTGAGCATGGCTCTGGCCCGGTACGACACGGCCGGGCCTGACGAGGCCGGGCGGGTGTACCTCGTCGCCAGGACTCCACCGGCCTGGGCGGACGGCGGTCAGCGGATCAGCCTCGCGCTGTGGGACGGATCCCGCTCCGGAACAGGCGTCGCGGGTGACCCGTTCCGCCGGGACCGCCCCGACCGCAGGGACCGTCCCGACCGGCGCTTCCGCCTCGACCTGCACCGCCACCTGTGGGACGCCCGCAGGACCGGCGAACTGCGGGTCCGGGCAGGGGCCGACCGGTCACCCGCCGAGGGCCTCCCGGTACGGGACCCGGAGCTCCTGGAGGCGCTCCCGCAGGGGCATCGCTGCGCCGTCGACCGCTGGGCCGCCGAGGCGCAGATCCTGCTCCGCGCCGAGGGGCGGCCCACCGGGACCGGATCCGTCACCGTGCGGTTCGGGTCCCGGCAACGGCTGGTCCTTGACGTGCACGCGGACGGAGGCGGAGGCGCGGACGGGAACTGCCCCGGTCGGCCAGCCATGCGGATCACGGCGGCGCCCGCGGACGGCAGCGCCTCGGCCCTGCCGGTCCTGCCCGACGCCGCGGCTTGGGTGCTGCCCGACCTTGAGCTGATCCGGACCGGTTCGATCGAGGCCGGCCGGCTGCATCCGCTGGTCGCCTCGGCACTGGTACCGGATCGTCCGCCGGCCGTTCCGTCCGGGACCGCGGAACGGGCGGGGCCGCCGCGCCTCGTCGAATGTCGCGGGGAACAGCACCGGATCGGCCTGGTGGACGGGGTACTGGCGCCGCTGGACCACGATCGGGCGGAGATCCGCCGGGAGGAACTGCTGGTCGCACTGACCGGCACTCCGCTCCCCTGTCTGCAGGCCATCGATGCGGCGCACCGTCGTCCGGACTGCCTCACCGGGGTCCGCGAACGCCTGGACCACGGTGACACCGCCGGGGCGCTGGCCGTCGTCGAGGGCCTGCTGGGTCCGGACGCGACGCTGCGCACCGGGGCGCTGCGGGACGCACTGGAGGCGGCCGCGCAGCGGCGGATCACCTACGGACTGTTCCGTGCGGGCCTGGCCGGACCGGGGCCCGGCCGCACTCCCCCGCGGGCCCGCCGCCCGCGGCACGACCGCTCCCACCCTCGCCGGGCGAACTCTCGTTGACCCGGGGACCTTCCGTCCCCGCACCCACTCGACCCTTCACGAAACCCACAGGTGATCACGCATGCCCGTATACGCCCCGCTCTCCGCACCCGACGCCCCCTGCCCCGGCCCCGGATTCCCGTCCGCAGCCGCCGGCATCACGTCCGCCGCCGCCGACGCCCCCCTCGACCCGGTCCACGCCTCCCCACTCGACATCGCCGGAGCCTTGCTGGACCTGCTGCGCGACACCACCACCGAGCCGCGCCCCGACCTCCAGCTGGAGGCCCTGACCCTGGCCGTGGCGGCAGATCTGCCCGTGCTCCTGTGGGGTGAGCCGGGCATCGGCAAGACCGCGGCCCTGACACAGCTCTCCGAGACCCTGGGCCTTCCGCTGACCACGGTCATCGCCAGTGTGCACGAGCCGTCCGACTTCTCCGGTCTGCCCATCGTCGGAGACGATCCCGCGGAGCAGGGCGTCCCGATGGCCCCGCCGGACTGGGCCGTGCGTCTGGTCCGGGCAGGCAGCGGACTTCTCTTCCTGGACGAGCTGTCCACCGCGCCGCCCGCCGTCCAGGCCGCACTGCTCCGCCTCGTGCTCGAGCGGCGGATCGGCACCCTGCACCTGCCGCCCGCGGTCCGGATCGTGGCCGCCGCCAATCCGCGGTCCTCGGCGGCCGACGGCTGGGAGCTCAGCCCGCCCCTGGCCAACCGGTTCGTCCACCTCCGGTGGACCCACGACCCCGAGGTCGTGGTCCGCGGGCTGGGCGGGACCTGGCCCCGGGCCACCCTGCCGCGCCTCGACGCGCAGCGCCTGCCGGCGGCCGTGGACTACGCCCGGCGTGCGGTGTGCGCGCTCCTCGCCGCCCGGCCCGCGCTCGTCCACCTGCTGCCCGGCAACGAAGCGCGGCGGGGCGGCCCCTGGCCGTCCCCGCGCAGCTGGGACATGACACTGCGTCTGATCGCCTTCGCCACCGCCGCCGGCTCCTCCAGAGAAGTCCTCTCCCTCCTGGTCAGGGGCACCGTGGGGGACGGTCCGGGGCTGGAGCTGCTGGCCTCACTGGACCGGCTGGACCTCCCCGACCCCGAGTCGCTGCTCGCCGACCCGTCGGGCGCCGTCCTGCCCGATCGGGGGGACCTGCGCCAAGCGGTGCTCGACGCGGTGGTGGCAGCGGTCCGCAAGCGCCCGGAGAAGGCCCGCTGGGACGCGGCGTGGGCGCTCCTGGTCCGGGCGGTGGAGACCGGAGCCCCGGACCTGGTGGTCGTTCCCGCGACCACGCTCGCCTCGCTGCGCCGGGAGGACTGGGACGTTCCGGCGTTGATCGAACGGCTCGCCGGAGTGGTGGGCCTGTCCCAGCGTGCGGACCGGGCGGCGGCCCGCACGGCGGACCGGGCCGCGGCCCCCGCGCGGGCCGGCCGGTGAGCCCGGACACGGCGGGGGCACTGGACCGCGACAAGCTCTTCGCCGCCCGGCTGCACGCGGCCCGGGTCCGCCCCTACCTTGCGACGGCGCTGTTCGCCCTGCACACCGTGGAGTCACGGCGGGTACCGACGATGGCCGTCGACCGGCACTGGCGGTGCTACGTCTCGCCGTCGTTCGTGGACCGGACGCCGGTGGAGGAGCTCGCGGGAGTCTGGGTGCACGAGGTGTCGCACCTGCTGCGCGATCACCACGGGCGCGGCGACCGCGTCGCGCGGAAGCAGGGGCTGAGCGGCCCCGGGGAACGGCTGCGGATGAACATCGCCGCGGACTGCGAGATCAACGACGATGCGTTCGGGGACGGGTTGACGTGCCCCGACGACGTCGTGAAGCCGGAGTGCCTGGGCCTGCCCCCGGGGCTGCTCATGGAGGACTACCTGCGCCGGTTCAGCCTCGGGCCGATGACGCGGGAACTGGTCTGGCTGGACTGCGGCAGCGGCGCCGACGGGCTGGAACGGGAGTGGGACCTGGGGCCGGACGGCGCGGACGGCCTCAGCGAGCAGGCCCGGGACGCGGTCCGGTTCCGGGTGGCACAGGGGATCACCGGCCGTCCCGGGAACGCCCCGAAGGCGTGGAAGCGGTGGGCGGAGGAGGCGTTCCACCCGCCGCAGCCGTGGCGGGCGTTGCTGGGGGCGGCGGTCCGCTCGGCGGCCTCCGGCTCGGGCGCAGGCCACGACTACAGCTACGGCCGGCCGTCGCGCCGCTCGGCCGGTGTGCCCGGCGCCGTCCTGCCGAGCCTGCTGCGCAGGCCGCCCCGGGTCTCGGTGGTCATCGACACCTCCGGGTCGGTCAGCGACGCCGAACTGGGCAGTGCGCTGCTGGAGGTCGCCGCGATCTCCCACGCCGTCGGCGGCCGTCGCGACCTGATCACCGTGGTGCCGTGTGACGCGGCGGCCCGGATCGTGCATCCTCTGTGCAGGGGCGAGGGCATCCCGCTGCTGGGCGGCGGGGGTACGGATCTGCGTACGGGCTTCGCCAAGGCACTGCGGGCGGGGCCCCGGCCGGACGTCATCGTCGTCCTGACCGACGGGCAGACGTCCTGGCCGGCGTCCCGACCGCCCTGCCGGACGGTGGTGGGCCTGTTCCCCCGGGAGGCGGGGTGGGACGAGGACGATCCCGACCCCGCATACACACCGGACGCGCCGCCCGAGTGGGCGCGCGTGGTGACCATCGGCTCCACTCCCGCCGCCCGGTGAGACGGCGGTACGGACATGCGGGAGTTTCCGGCGCCGAACTCCGCCGCGGAGACCTCCGAGTGGCGGCGACGTTGTTCTGACCACCACCCCACGTACGCGCCTCAGCCGACCCGGATGCCGATCACGCACGTGTCGTCGTCCGTGTCGGACCGGCTCTCGGCGAGGAGGCGGTCCAGCTGCCCGTCCAGGTCCCCGGCCGCGGCGGCCGCCGCGTTCACGAGATGGCCGAGCGAGTCCTGGACCGAGCAGTCCCGCCGTTCCACCAGACCGTCCGTGAACATCAGCAGGGTGTCGTCCGGTTCGAGCTGCATCTCCCGCTCCACGTAAGTGACATCGGGCAGGGCTCCGAGGAGCAGGCCCTCGATGAGCGGGAAGGCCCCGGCCTCGCCCCCGCGTACGAGTACGGGCGGCAGGTGACCCGCGCGCGCCCAGCGCAGCACCCTGGTGCTCGGGTCGAAGAGGCCGCAGACGGCGGTGGCCGTCACGTGCTTGGCCAGGTGATGGGTGACCGTGTTGAGCCAGGACAGCAACTGGGCGGGCCCGGCGCCGGTGACGGCGAGGCCGCGCAGGGCGTTGCGCAGCACGACCATGCCGGTGGCCGCCTCGATGCCGTGACCGGCGACGTCCCCCACGGACACCATGATCAGCCCGGAGGGCAGGACCACGGCGTCATACCAGTCGCCTCCGACGAGTGACTCGGTCTCCGCCGGCCGGTAACGGACGGCGACCCGCAGCCCCGGCGCCTCGATGGCCGGGGGCGAGGGCGGCATGATGGCGTGCTGCAACTGCAGGGCGAGCCGGTTGCGTTCGGCGGACTCGGCCTCGGTGTGGGCGAGCTGGTCCCTGGTCGCGGCCAGCGCCACCTCGGTCCAGTGCTGGGCGGAGATGTCCTGGTAGGCGCCGCGCACGGCATGCAGCCGCTGGTCGGCGTCGAGGACGGGCTCGGCGACGACCCGGATGTGGCGGGTGATTCCGTCGGGTCTCCGGAGGCGGAAGTTCACCGAGGAGGGACGACGGTGGCGGAGCACCGCCCGCAGGAAGCGGCCGAGGGCGGCGGAGTCGTCCGGATGGGCGTAGCCGGGCAGTTCCCGCAGCCGTACCGGGGGCTCGGTGGCCGGGAGTCCGTGCAGCGCGTACAGCTGCGCGTTCCAGGTGGTCTCTCCGGTGGCGAGGTTCTCCTCGAAACCGCCGATCCGGCCCAGGCGCTGGGCGTGCTGGAGGAGGTTGGCCAGCCGGGCCGTCTCGTCCTCGATCCGCCAGATCAGCAGGACGGCGGCGCCGTGGCGGCTCACGCTGATGTCCGCGACCGAGGTGAGCGGGATCTGGTCGACGAGCGCGGTCAGGCTCATGCGTTCGGCCCTGAACGGCTCGCCCGTCGCGTGCACGCGCTCGATGATGTCGAACAGCCCGCTCTCGCCGGCGGCCATCGGATAGGCCTCCAGCAGCAGCGCACCGTTGACGTCACCGCGCGGCCGTCCCACCGGGTCGACGAACCGGCTGCCGACGTGACGGATCCGGAAGTCGCCGAGCCCGCCCTCGGGGTCGAGGACCGGGGTGAGCACCACGGCGGGATCCTGCAGTCCCTCGGCGAGGTCGATGAGCTCCACGACGTCCGGGAGCACCGCGTCGGCGGTCACCGGGTCGCGTGGGGGCGCAACGTCCATGGTGTGGGCGCACAGCTCCGCGAGGGCCTCGACTTGACGCTCGATCTGCGGTGACTGCGGTGCCAGGGGCTGCGGCCAGCAGATTTCGAGGACGCCGTGGATCCGTCCGCCCGTCCCCGTCGGTACGGCCATCCGTCCGCCGTCGGGCCACTGGAGGTGACCGATGGAGGGCAGCCCTTCGCGCGTGAGGTCGGCGACGGTGACCAGTCGGCGTTCCCCCAGCGCGAGGCGGGCGACGGTGGAGACGCCCGGCGGTACGTGCCGCCAGCGGGCGGCCTCCCCGGGCGGGAATCCGGCGTGGCCGGCGAGGGCCAGCGAGCCGTCGGGCACCGCGGTCCACACCGCGACGGCGACCGCTCCCAGGGGGCCCAGGGCGTTCGTCAGGAGGGACTCGGCCACCGCCTGGGTGTCGGCGGCGGCGGCCAGCATGCCGCTCTCGGCGGTGCGCAGCCGCACCGACACCGCGGAGGGCGGCTCGGTGGCGGGGGCGCCGGCCGTGGCGGTCCGCTCGACGAATTCTGCGGCGATCTCGCTGACACGGTCGCGGGACGCCTGGTTGACGATGTCGGCGGCGAGTTCCAAGAGGGACGTCCCACTTTCGCGGCACAGCACGTCGAGCTGCTGTGCCGCCGCGGCCGGCGTGCAGTTCAGCTGCCCGATCAGGACGCCCTTGGCCAGTTCGACCAAGGCCCTGCCGTCGGCTGCCGCGTGTGCCTCCAGCACCTCACGGCGCAGCCGTTCGACCGTCGCGACGAGACGTCCGAGCGGGGTCGGCGCCTGGTGCGGGACGACGCTCGCGGCCTGATCGCGGGTCGCCGTACGCTGCGGGCGGGCATCGTCGTGCCGTTGCGTGTCCGCGGTCATCGCGTGAGCCAGTGCCGGACGCGGGCGATGAGGTCGTCGGCATCCACCGGTTTGGTCACATAGTCGCTGGCGCCCGCGGCGAGGCTCTTCTCCCGGTCCCCGGGCATCGCCTTGGCGGTGACCGCGATGATGGGCAGGCGCTGGTACTCCGGCATCCGCCGGATCTCGGCGGTGGCGGCGTAGCCGTCCAGTTCGGGCATCATGACGTCCATCAGCACGAGGTCGACACCTGCGTTGCGGGTGAGGGTGTCGATGCCCTTGCGGCCGTCCTCGGCGTGGAGCACGTGCATGCCGTGCAGTTCGAGGATCCCGCTGAGGGCGAACAGGTTGCGTGCGTCGTCGTCGACGACGAGGACGGTGCGTCCGGCCAGCTCGCCGTCGAGCACATGGGTGGCCGGCTGCCGCTGCGCGTCTCCCTGCACGAGGGGCGGCACGTCCCCCGGCTGCTCGGCGGACAGGTGGAGCGCGATGCGCTCCCGCAGCTCGTCCAGGCTGGACAGCATCTCCACGTGGCGGGCTGCGGACCGCTCCCGCAGGGCCTTCTCCTGACCGGTCCCGACCCGGGGATTGTCGTGTGCGAGGACGGGGAGCGAGGAGAGGGCCGGGTCGCCGTCGAGCGCGTCGAGGAAGCGCAGCGCCTCACCGTCGGGCATGTCCAGCTGCAGGACGACGCAGTGGAAGGAGTCGGATGCCAGGGCCGCGGCGGCCTCCCGTGCGCTCGTCGCGTTGACCACATGGCTGCCGCCGCGCTCCCCCGTCACCTGAGGGCGGGGGACGACGTCCCGGTCGGCGCTCTCGGCCACGAGGGTGAGCAGGCCGTTGGGCCGTTCCTCGATCACGAGCAGGCGGCGGGGGCGCCGCTGGGCCGGGAGCGCGGGGGTGTCCGGACGGTCCGCATCGGCCGCCCTGGACGCGTTGCCGCGCGACGGTGTCACAGGCGTCTCGGCGTGGACGGCGTCGGAGTGGGGGGCGGCCTCGTAGTCCGCGCGGCTGACCGGCAGGTAGAGGGTGAAGGTGCTGCCCTGGCCCGGTGTGCTCTCCGCGGTGACCGCCCCGCCCAGGAGCTGGGCGATCTCGCGGCTGATGGAGAGCCCGAGGCCGGTGCCGCCGTATTTGCGGCTGGTGGTGCCGTCGGCCTGCTGGAAGGCTCCGAACACGGACTCCAGCTGCTGCTCGGGGATGCCGATGCCCGTGTCCCGTACCCGGAAGGCCAGCAGCGGGCCGCGCCGGGGAAGACCGGCGGGGATCTCGGAGACGGCCGCCGGTTCGATACGGAGCTCGACGCCGCCGCGCTCGGTGAACTTGACCGCGTTGGACAGCAGGTTGCGCAGGATCTGGCGCAGCCGGGAGTCGTCGGTGAGCAGGTCGTCGGGTGCGTCGGGGGCGGTGGTGACGGTGAAGTCGAGGCTCTTCTGCGTGGTCATCGGCCGGAAGGTCGCGTCGACGTACTCGAGCAGCTGGGGCAGGTCCACCCGCTCGGGATGGACGTCCATCTTTCCGGCTTCGACCTTGGACAGGTCGAGGATGTCGTTGATCAGCTGGAGCAGGTCCGAGCCGGCCGAGTGGATGATGCCCGCGTACTCGACCTGCTTGGGGGTGAGGTTGCGAGTGGGGTTCTGGGCGAGCAGCTGCGCGAGGATGAGCAGGCTGTTGAGCGGTGTCCGCAGCTCGTGGCTCATGTTGGCCAGGAACTCGGACTTGTAGGTGGAGGCCAGTGACAACTGCTGTGCGCGGGTCTCCAGTTCCTGCCTGGCCTGTTCGATCTCCAGGTTCTTGGCCTCGATGTCGCTGTTCTGGCTGGCGAGGAGGGCCGCCTTCTCCTCCAGCTCCGCGTTGGAGCGCTGGAGTTCCTCCTGCTGGACCTGGAGTTCCTCCGAGCGGGCCTGGAGCTCGGCGGTCAGTCGCTGGGACTCGCCGAGCAGTTCGTCGGTCCGGGCGTTGGCGACGATCGTGTTGACGTTGGCGCCGATGGTCTCCATCAGCTGGGTGAGGAAGTCGCGGTGCACGGGGGTGAATCTCGTGAAGGATGCGAGTTCGATCACTCCGAGGACCTGCTCGTCCACCACGATCGGCAGGATGATCAAGGCGCCCGGGGTGGTGCGGCCCAGCCCCGAGGAGATGACGTAGTCGCCGGGGACCTGGTCGGTGGCGATGATCCGGTGGCTGCGGGCCGCCTGCCCGACCAGGGACTCGCCGAGGGCGAACACGGTGGGCTCCTCGGCGCCCGAGGGACGGCCGTAGGAGCCGACGAGGGTGAGCACGGTGCCGCGGGGGCCGTCCTCGGCGAGGTAGAAGGCGCCGTACTGGGCGGCGACGAGCGGCGTCAGTTCGTCCATGACGAGTTCGGCGACGGCGGCGAGGTCCCGGTGGCCCTGCATCAGGCCGGAGATGCGGGCCAGATTGGACTTGAGCCAGTCCTGCTCCTGGTTGGCCCGGGTGCTCTCGCGCAGCGACCCGACCATGGAGTTGATGTTGTCCTTGAGTTCCGCGACCTCACCCGAGGCGTCGACCGTGATCGAGCGGGTCAGGTCGCCCTCGGCGACCGCGCTGGCGACCTCTGCGATGGCCCGGACCTGGCGGGTCAGGTTGCCGGCCAGCTCGTTGACGTTCTCGGTCAGGCGCTTCCAGGTGCCGGAGACGCCCTCGACCTCGGCCTGGCCGCCGAGTCGGCCCTCACTGCCGACCTCGCGGGCGACGCGGGTGACCTCGGCCGCGAAGGAGGAGAGCTGGTCGACCATCGTGTTGATGGTGGTCTTCAGCTCAAGGATCTCGCCGCGGGCGTCCACGTCGATCTTCTTGGACAGGTCTCCGTTGGCGACGGCGGTGGTGACGAGGGCGATGTTGCGGACCTGGCCGGTGAGGTTGTTCGCCATGGAGTTGACGTTGTCGGTGAGGTCCTTCCAGGTGCCCGCCACGTTGGGGACCTGTGCCTGACCGCCGAGCCGGCCCTCGGTGCCGACCTCACGGGCCACCCGCGTCACCTCGTCGGCGAACGCGGAGAGGGTGTCGACCATCGTGTTGATGACCCCGGCCAGCGCGGCGACCTCGCCCTTCGCCTCCACCGTGATCTTCTGCGAGAGGTCGCCGCGGGCGACGGCGGTGGCCACCTGGGCGATGGACCGCACCTGACCGGTGAGGTTGGACGCCATGACGTTGACGTTGTCGGTGAGGTCCTTCCAGGTGCCGGAGACCCCACGGACCGTGGCCTGGCCGCCCAGGTTGCCCTCGGTGCCGACTTCGCGGGCCACCCGGGTGACCTCGTCGGCGAACGCGGACAGCTGGTCGACCATCGTGTTGATGGTCTCCTTCAGCTCCAGGATCTCGCCGCGCGCGTCCACCCGGATCTTCTGCGTCAGGTCGCCCTGGGCCACGGCGGTGGTGACCTCGGCGATCGAGCGCACCTGGGCGGTGAGGTTGTCGGCCATGACGTTGACCGATTCCGTCAGGTCCTTCCACGTGCCGGAGACGCCCTTCACGTCCGCCTGGCCTCCGAGGCGGCCCTCGGTGCCGACTTCACGGGCCACCCTCGTGACCTCCCCGGCGAAACCGGAGAGCTGGTCGACCATCGTGTTGATTGTCTCCTTCAGCTCCAGGATCTCCCCGCGAGCCGTGACGGTGATCTTCTGCGAGAGGTCGCCCTTGGCCACGGCGGTCGCGACCTGGGCGATGGAGCGCACCTGGGCCGTGAGATTTCCGGCCATGAAGTTGACCGAATCGGTGAGGTCCAGCCAGGCTCCCCCGACTCCCGGCACGTCGGCCTGGCCGCCCAGCGTTCCCTCGGTGCCCACTTCGCGGGCCACCCGCGTCACCTCGGAGGTGAACTGCGAGAGCTGGTTGACCATCCCGTTGAAGACGGTGGCGATCTCCCCGAGCAGCCCGTCCGCCCCATCGGGCAGCCGGGTGCGGAAATCCCCGTCGCGTACGGCGGTCAGCCCGGCCAGCAACTGGCGCAGCTCCGTCTCGCCGATACCGCTCTCACCCGGCAGCACGGGTGCCCCGCTGCGTGCATCCGTGCCCGCCCGCTCGGCCATTCGCCAACCTCACTCTCGATACCAAACCGCTCCGATACGCGGGAAAGGACCGGCCCCCGGCTTCAGGCCATGCCGGAGCGCCCGACTCCGCCTGGGTCCGTCGTCACCGCGGAACCGGTCCGGTGAAGGCTAACGGCCCCGACGGGGCGACAGGACACGACCGACCACACCGGAGGCGGTGCGAGTTCACGCCCCGAGGGCGTCTTCGACACTCGCGTGCAGGGAGAGGACCGTGTCGGCGCCCGTCACGGCGAAGAGCCGTTGCAACTGCTCGCCGGGGGCGGCGATGCGCAGGGCGGTGAGGTGGTGCAGCCGCAGAAGCAGGTTCAGGAACGAGGAGTCACCGAAGGTGATGGAACTCGCGTCCAGAACCACCAGTGGGTAGCTGCCCGCCGCGGAGGTGAGAGCCTCCTCCAGGGGGGCCAGCGTGTCCTGATCGAGCTCCCCGCGGGCCGCGACCACCCAGCTGTCCGCCGCCGGGTAGCCGTCACCGACCACACCGTCCTGGTACGCGTCTCTTGCTCCGGTCATGTCCGCCTCCCCGGATCGCCACCTGTACGTTGTCCTCAGGGAGTATGCCTGCTCGTTCCACCGAGGAGGGCGTCTCCCGGCACGGCGCCCCCGCCTTTCCGGCGCGGGGCGACCCGAAGAAGAGACTCACGTCACCAAGATGATTAGAACTGCGAAGCCGGGGCACAAGCGTCCCGGCAGCCGTTAGTCAATCGGGAGGGAGCGGCCACCATGTCTCGCTCGGCCACCGTGGTAGGCCTTATTCGTGCAATAGACACGCAGGTCACTGTTCGTGATGACCACGGCACTGCGGAAGCGCCAGCTCCAACTCAGGATCAGGATCTGGTCCGTGTGGAGAACGCCCGCGAAATGGCGCCCGCCGACGCACGCGAGCTGTCGCGGGTCTTCTTCCGCACGCTGCGCACGCTGGAAGAGGGGACGCGCGAGTACCAGTACACGCGCAACACCCTGATCGAGATGAACCTCTCACTCGTGCAGTTCGCCGCGCGGCGCTTCCGTGCCCGCGTACTCGGCGGCGGTCTCGACATGGACGACATCATCCAGGTCGGAACGATCGGGCTGATCAAGGCCATCGACCGCTACGAGCCCGAGCGCGAGGTCGAATTCTCCACCCTCGCGCTTCCGTACATCACCGGTGAGATCAAGCGCTACTTCCGCGACACCACCTGGGCCGTGCACGTCCCGCGCCGCCTGCAGGAACTGCGTACGGAACTCGCCAAGGCGCAGGAGGCGCTGACCGACGTCCTGGGCAGGGCGCCGACGGTCAAGGAGGTCGCCCAGCACCTGGAACTGTCCGAGGACGAGGTCATCGACGGGCTGGTGGCCGCGAACGGCTACACGAGCGGTTCGCTCGACACCTCCGGCTCGGAGAGCGACGTGCCGTCCTCGACGAGCCGGACGACCCGGCCGCTGGCGGAGCGCGTGGGCGACGTCGACCCCGCCATGGAGCTCTTCGAGGAGTTCCACACCCTGGCACCCCTGCTGGAACAGCTGGACGAGCGTGACCGGCGCATCCTGCAGATGCGATTCGGCCAGGAGAAGACCCAGGCCGAGATCGGTGCCGAGCTGGGCATTTCCCAGATGCAGGTCTCCCGTCTCCTGTCCCGGACGCTGGCCCGGCTGCGCGCCGGCATGCTGACGGAGTAGGCCCGGGAATGACGTCCTCTCACCGACGCGACCGGTCCGCCTCCCCCGTCGGCGCACAAGCGCACCATGACGACGTGGCGGGGGCGGGCGCGGTCGCGCGGTGCGGGGACAGGCGGACGGGTGCGGGCGCGGCGACCCCGCTGACCGCCCTCCCCTTGCGGGACCGGCCCGGCGCACGCCTGAGCGGCAGCTGCGACTTCGACACCCGGCAGGCCCTGTCCGCCGCGCTCGGAGTCGTGACCGGGATCCCCGGGCCCGTCGTCCACCTCGATCTTTCCGCCGTGGCCTTCCTCGACACGACCGCAGTCGCCGCCCTGGTGCAGGCCTCGGCCGCCCTGGACGGTCAGGGGCGGCGCCTGTTGCTCCACGACCCGCCATACTCGCTGCGCAAGGTAGTGGAGATGTTCCCGGACGAATGCGCCGCGCTGGAGGTCGCAGCATGATCACTGTTCCTGCGCCCGCCGGGCCCGGGGCCTTCGTCCACCCTGCCCTCTTCTACGGGGATCTCGCCGAGTACCTCACCGGGGTGGGCGATTTCGTACGTGGGGCGCTGTCCGTCGACGAACCCGTCCTCGTCGCCGTGCCGGGCCCTCACCTGGACGCCCTGCGCGAGACCCTCGGCGAGAGCACGCCGGAGATCGCCTGGACGGACATGACGGAGCTGGGCCGCAATCCCGGGCGCATTCTGGCCGCCTTGCAGGATTTCGCCGACCGGCACGCGGGCCGGGCCGCCCGGATCGTCGGCGAGCCGATATGGCCCGGCCGCTCCCCCGCCGAGGTGCTGGAGGCCACCCGGCACGAGGCCCTCATCAACACGGCCTTCGCAGGCCGGGCGGCCACCATCCTCTGCCCTTACGACGTACGGGGTCTGGCGCCCTCGGTGGTGGCCGACGCCCGGCGCACCCACCCCACGCTCATCGAGCAGGGCCGGGACCTGCTGAGCCCGGTCTACACCGACGTCGCGACGGTCTCCGCGGACTGCGATCGCCCCCTGCCCGAACACGACGGCGAGGTGCCCCGGCTCGAGTACTCCCACGGAGGACTCGCCGAGGTGCGCGACTACGCCGAGGCCTGGGCGCACGGAACGGCCCTGTCCCCGGCACGACGCGGTGATCTCATCCTCGCCATCAGCGAGGCGGCGGCCAACTCCCTCTCCCACGGAGGCGGAAAAGGCACCCTCCGGCTGTGGACCACGGCCGGCGCCGCCGGGGCGGGAGTCGTCGCCGAGATCCACGACGGCGGCCGCCTGGCCGACCCCCTGGCGGGCCGTCGCCGCCCTTCCCTGGCGTCGGCCAACGGCGGCCGTGGTCTGTGGATGATCCACCAGCTCTGCGACCTGGTCGAGGTCCGTGCCACGGACGGCGGCTTCACGCTGCGGCTTCACATGGCGACGTCCTGAGAACGGCAGCGCCTTACACTGTCCCGGGCAGGCTCGTGCGGGCCCGGCCCGCCGGGGGGCGTACCGACAGTCCGAGACATCGACCGTGGCCACGCCGGGCAGATGCCGAGAGCACAGACCAGTGTCAACGTGGGGGTGAAAGAGCACAGTGGAGACCATCGGTCCGGAAACGGGCGATCCAGTGAGCGCCGGCCTTCCCGCCGGAGGGCAGCGCCGTCGGCTCGCCCTGGCGGGCGTCCGCGGCGCCGTGGGCAAGGGCCGCGACTTCACGCGCCAGGCCCTGCATGATTGGGGCTGGGACGGGACCGAGACCGCCGAGGACACCCTGCTCCTCGTGTCCGAACTGCTGACCAACGCCTCACTGCACGCGGACGGCTGTCACGAACTCGTGCTCACGGCCGGGGAGGCTTTGCGTATCGAGGTGTGCGACGGCACGACGACGCCGCCGCGCCGCCACCCGGCCCCGCAACGCGGTGTCCCGGGCGGCCACGGCCTCTACATCGTGGAGCGGCTGTCCGACCGCTGGGGCGTCCACACGCATGAACACGGGAAGGCCGTCTGGGCGGAGATCGAGGCCTCCCGACTGGTGTCCGGCAGGCCCACGGGACGATGACCGGGCCGGCCCGCACAGACCGCCCGGTCTGCCGGGCCCGCCCGGCATGCTCGGACCGCCCGGCCTGCTCGGACCGCCCCCGCCCTGTGGCGAGGGGCGTCGATCCGGCTGCCGCGGGCAGGAGCGCATCATGACCTCACATCAGATCACGACGCTGTCCCTGACCCCGGTGCCCGGCCCCGCCTGGGTGCACCTGCTCGTCATCGCCTTCGCCCTGCTCGTCCTCGTACACACGCTCGCCAGGCACCGCTGACAACCGCGCTGGATCCGCCTTCCACGGGGTATCCGCGAAGCATGGAAACCTCTTCGGAACGGCCGGGCGGCGCGCGGCGCCCGTGGTGGGGACGGATCGCCGTAGGCCTGGCGATGGTCGTGGTGCTGATCGTGCTCGTGGAGCGCTTCAGCCTGATTCCGGGATTCGGCGGCCTGTTCGGCGAGGAGACCCGGGACCGCTCCGGTCCCGCGCTGCTCAAGTCGATCCAGGACATGGCGCGTTACGAGGGCGCCGTCGGCAACTTCCAGGTGGTCGTGGACCTGGAGAAGGACGCGGCGCTCCTGCCGGATGCGATCCGCGGAACCCGCACCCTGTACGTGGGCTCCGGATCTGTCAGCGGGTACGTCGACCTGGGCCGACTCGACGAGCGCAACGTCACCGTGAACGGCGACCGCACCGAGGCCTCGATCCGGCTGCCCCACGCGGTGCTCGGGACGGCCGCCCTCGACCCGAACCGCTCGTACGCGGTGTCGAAGCAGCGGGGCCTGCTGGACCGGATCGGCGATCTGTTCTCCGACAACCCGGCCGGCGAGCAGGCCGTGCAGAAGCTCGCCGTACAGCACATCAACGCAGCCGCCCGCGACAGCGGTCTCGCCGAGCGCGCCGAGAAGAACACCACGTCGATGCTGGAGGGGCTGCTGCGTTCCCTGGGCTTCCGAAAGGTGACGGTCGCGTACGGCTGAGCCGTACCGTCGTCGCGCGCCGTCATCGGCTGCGCTCGGCCCCGGCGTCCCCCGCTCCCGGGGCCGGGCCCAGGAGGACGCGCGGCAGGGCGTCCGGGTGCTTCTCCACGAGCCACGCGACCAGCCGCTCCCGTACGGCGCAGCGTACCGTCCACAGATCGTCGGCGTCCTTGGCCGTGACGATGGCCCGCACCACGATGGTGGAGGACGTCGCCTCCGTGACGGCGAGGTCCCAGCCGCGGCCGTCCCACTCCGGGCAGTCGAGGAGGATCTCGTGGACCTTGTCGCGCATGAGGTCGACGGGCGCACTGTGGTCGCAGTGGAGGAAGACGGTGCCCGTCATCTGGACGCCGCCGCGGGACCAGTTCTCGAAGGGGCGGGTGGTGAAGTACGACACGGGCATGGTGATGCGGCGTTCGTCCCAGGTGCGTACGGCGAGGAAGGTGAGGGTGATGTCCTCGACCACCCCCCACTCGCCTGCCACCACGACCGTGTCGCCGATGCGCACCATGTCTCCGAAGGCGATCTGGAAGCCGGCGAAGAGGTTTCCGAGGGTGGACTGGGCCGCGACGCCCGCCACTATGCCGATGATCCCGGCGGAGGCGAGCATCGAGGTGCCGAGGGCGCGGAAGCTCGGGAAGGTGAGGAGCATCGCGGCGGCAGCGACGACGCCCACGACGACCGTGACGACCCGCATGATCAGCGTCACTTGGGTGCGGACCCGGCGCACCCGGGCCGGGTCGCGGGTGCCGGTGGCGTAACGGGCGTACCCCGACTCGACGACGGCGGAGGCCACGGCGACGATCAGCCAGGCCCCGGCACCGATCAGCGCGAGTGAGAGGATCCGGCCCACGGTGGCCGCGTTGTCCTGCAGCGGCGGCCACGCGGTCTGCCGGTAGGCGCCCTTGAGCAGCGCGGCGAGCAGCACGATCTGCAGGGGGCGGCGGCAGCGGCGCAGCAGGTTCCAGAGTGGGGTCTCGGGGTGCCGTGCGTCGGCTCGGCGCAACAGCAGGTCGACGGCCCATACGGCCGTGAGGGTGAGCAGGATCGAGCCGCCCAGGACGGCCGGCAGGCGTAGAGCGCTGTTCATATCTCCTCAGCGGATGAAAGGCGGCATGGACGTTCACGCGCCTGCCCCCTGGGAGGGAACTGACACGACTCCCCTTGTCCCCCGAGCTGTGCGGCACTCCGGGCGTTGCCAACTCTGCTTCGCATGCGCCCAGTTCACCGATGCCTCCCACGTCGAGGGCCGGTGCATGGGGCCTTCGGGGGCGGGTAGCCGCGCCTCGAGATGTCCTCAACCACGGAAGGGGTGCACATGTCGCACGTCGAGGAGTACGTCGAGGTCAACGTCCCCGTACGCACGGCCTACAACCAGTGGACGCAGTTCGAGGACTTCCCCGCCTTCATGGAGGGAGTCGAACGCATCGAGCAGCGCACGAACACGCTCACCCACTGGGTGACGAACGTGAACGGTGTGCGGCGCGAGTTCGACGCACGGATCACCGAGCAGCTCCCGGACCGGCGCGTCGCCTGGATGACGGTCGACGGGGACCCCCGCCAGGCCGGGCTCGTCACCTTCCAGCCGATCGACGCGAGCACCACCAAGGTCGTCCTGCACATGAACTGGGTGCCGGACGGTCTGGCCGAGTCGGCCGCCGACAAACTCGGCTTCGTCAAGCGTCAGGTCGCGGGTGATCTGAAGCGGTTCAAGCTGTTCATCGAGTCGCGCGGGGTCGAGACGGGCGCCTGGCGCGGCGAGGTCTGAGCGGCTGAGCGGCTGAGCGGCTGATCGCGAGGGAATCCCGGCCGGGCCCGCACCGTGGGCCCGGCCGTTCGGCGCCCCGACCTCACTCCGCCGAAGCGGGACGGGTCCAGCGGTGCCACCAGTGCCTGCGCCGCGGGTGCACGGCCCGCCCCAGCCGCCGGCCGATCAGCAGGTACCCGAGGAGCGCTCCGGCCGTGTTGAGGATGACGTCGTCGATGTCGAAGACGCGTCCCGTGACGAGGGCGCCCTGGGTGAGTTCCACCAGGGTCATCAGACAGACCGTCACGGCGGCGACCCGCAGCAGACCGCGGGCCGTGGGCAGCAGGACGGGCAGGAGCACCCCGAACGGCACGCCCAGCAGCACGTTTCCGCCCAACTGGCGCGCCGCCTCGATCGTCGAGGTCCCGTTCAGGTAGGCGCTGATCGACCGGCCGGGGCGGACGTTGCTGTGCACGAGCGCCGCCGAGGCTGCGGACGGTTCCAGCGTCAGCCGCGCCAGGACCGCACTGAACAGGACGGTCCCGATGAAGGCGGCCACCATGGCCAGCGCCCGGACCGCGGGGTGTGCCGGAGGGCGTCGCCTCCAGGTGGCCGGTAAGGCCCCGTCCACCGATTTCTCACCGCGCCGCCGCGCGTACCTCCATGTCATGCGGGCGCGTCTACCCCGTGGACGATCCGGTACGCGGGACCTCTCCGGCGATGCGCGCGCCTGAATCAGGAGCCGGGGGGCGGGGCGTGCGGGCCCCGGCGCCCGGTGGCGAGCCGGGGGCCCTCGATCTCCGCCCAGACCACCTTGCCGGTGCCGTGGGGGTAGGTGCCCCACCGGTCGCAGAGCCGCTGCACTATCTGCAGGCCGTGGCCACCGGGCACACCCGGCCGGCCCACAGCCGCCTGAGCGCGTGGCAGCACCGTCGCGCCGTCGACGACATCGATGCGCAGGGTGTCACCGGCGGTCAGTACGAGCTCGTGACAGCCACCCGCGTGCAAGGCGGCGTTGGTCACCAGCTCGGACACGACGAGCAGGGCGTCCTCGGCGCTCTCGTACCGGTCCCACCCCCAGTCCCGGAGGGTCTGACGGGTGAACTCCCGGCCCTTGCCGACCGCGCCGCGGATACTGCGCAAGGCGAGCCGACGGCGCTGGCCCTTGACCGGTTCTCCCGTACTCCGTGGAGGACCGCTGGTGGCTGCTCCCGTGATGCTCACTCGCCTCACCCCGACCGTTGACGTTGTCCGTGTCCGATGGAGAGCAGCGGCTCCGTGCCCGCCACCGTCGTCCCCTGTTTCGCGTCTGCCCGTCCTGATCGCCGGGACACGTGAAGAGCGGTGAACGGGGTGACCGACCCGGGCATCGGGCGGACACCGGCCCGTCCCATGACTCGGACCCCGGCCCGTACATGCCGAGGTCCCGCACCCCTCGCGGGTGCGGGACCTCCACGGCCGATGCTGCTACACGTCAGTGCTTGAAGACATCCTTGATCTTCTCTTTGGCCTGGCGGGCGTCACCCTTGGCCTGTTCGGTGCGGCCCTCGGCGGTCAGGCGTTCGTTGCCCACCGCGCGGCCGGCCGTCTCCTTGAGCTTTCCCTTGGCCTGCTCGGCCTTGGCCCGGCTCTTTTCCTTCTCCGACACAGCCCATCACTCCCTGAGGGAATAGAAAGCGTACGTTCTCCTCCTGGCCGGGATTCCGGGCGTCAAACCCGGGGACCCCCCCACTCGGCGCAGCGGCCGAGAAATGCGCTCGGGCCCAGGGGTCCGGCTACCAGTAGTGGCGCCGGCCGCCCACCGCATGCCCGACCGAGCCCAGGACCCACAGCACCGCCCCGACCACGAGCAGGATGATGCCGATGGTCCACAGGACGGAAATTCCGGTCAGAAAGCCGATGAGCAGGAGGATGAGTCCGGCGAAAACCATGATGCCCTCGTTTTCACGTTGGGAATTCGGCGGAACAGTTGGATCCGCCGTGACGTCTCAAGTGCCGTCTACCCTCGAACACGGTCCTTATCAGTGCTGTGTTCCGGTGCTGTGTTCCGGTGCTG
Source organism: Streptomyces sp. NPDC054849 (assembly GCF_053610945.1). Taxonomy (NCBI): domain Bacteria; kingdom Bacillati; phylum Actinomycetota; class Actinomycetes; order Kitasatosporales; family Streptomycetaceae; genus Streptomyces; species Streptomyces sp. NPDC054849. Next base: position 13,131 of record NZ_JBSGZI010000032.1, on the reverse strand, counting down.
TGTTCCGTCAGGCCGGGTGCCCGGGCTCCAGGTCCCGCACCTCCCGGTACCGGAGCAGTGCGGGCAGCGGGCGCTCGGCCGGCGGGCACACTTCCGCGGGCGCCAGGAGGAAGCCCACGTGGTCACCGCCCTCGATGCGCCCTTCGATCCGGCCGGTGAACCAGGTGCGTACCTCGTTCAGCACCGGACTGCCCCCCTCTCCCGGCCGCCAGCCCACCCCCGCGAACTTGTCGACCCTGTCGCCCGTCTCCTCTCCGAAGAGCTCCGCCAGCGCGTGCTGCTCCCTGCGGAGCACATGCACGGTGAGGTACTCGGCCTCGCGCGCGACCTCGTAGGTGTGGTTGGCGATCGACAGCCAGACGGTGAACCTCGGCGGGTCGATGGAGCACTGTGAGGCGAAACCCACCAGGCATCCCGCACGCTCACCGCCGGAAGCGGCCGTGACCACGTAGACCGGGTCGTCGAGTACCTCGGTGAAGGGGTCCAGCTCCGTCACGGCGCCTGCTCCTGTCCTAGGGAATCCCACCACACACTGGAAGGCGTTGAACGGGTCCGCCCACGATCGTCCCCAGAGTAGGCACCAGCGGTGTCCACGGCTCGTCGACGGCGAACGGGCACCACCCTCGTCCAGCGGAGGTGAGATGCGCGGTGGCCCGGGTACCCGCACCATGACCTTGACACCACCATCGACGCGCCGGGGACGGGCCACGACGCGGCCGCGCCGCTCTCCGTCCGTCCTGGCAGGAGGACTCCTCTCATGGCTGTCCGTCATCAGTTGATCCGTCGTCCCCCGCAGGCCGTGTGGGCCGTGTTGGCCGATCCGGCCCGGTACGGGGACTGGGTGGTGGGAACGTCCGGGTCCACACCCCTCGACGAGGCCTGGCCGGAGGTCGGTTCCCGGCTCCGCTACACCGTGCGGCTGGGCCCCTGGTCGACCGACGGGGTGACGACCGTACGCCACCGGGAGCCGGGCAGGGAGCTGGAACTGGAGGCCTCGTTCAAGTCCCTCGGCACGGCGAGGGTCTTCCTCCAGCTCCGTCCGTGGGGCGAGGAGACCCTCGTCATCTGCGACGAACACCCGCTGCGCGGCATCGGCGCCACCCTCCACAACTCCGCGAGCGAGGCGCTGCTCCAGCTCCGGCACCGCGGCATGCTCGCCCGCCTGGCCAAGGTCGTGGAGGAGGAGCACCCGGTGGTCCGCCATGCCTGACGCGGTGGTGATCGGCGCCGGCCCGAACGGGCTGGTGGCCGCGAACGTTCTGGCCGACGCCGGCTGGAGCGTGGAAGTCCTGGAGGCGCAGCCGGAGCCCGGAGGGGCGGTGCGCAGCGACCGCGGTGTCCATCCGGACTACGTGTCGGACCTCTTCAGTGCCTTCTACCCGCTGGCCGCGGCCTCCCCGGTCCTCGCGCGTCTCGACCTCGCCGCCGAGGGCCTGCGGTGGAGCCACGCCCCGTCCGTACTGGCCCACCCGCTGAAGGACGGCCGGTGCGCGGTGCTGGAGCGCCGTGTGCAGGAGACCGCAACCGGGCTGGGAGCGTTCGCGGCGGCCGACGCGGACGCCTGGCGGGACATGTACGAGGTGTGGAGCCGTGTCGGCCCGGACCTGGTGCAGGCCCTGTTCACGCCTTTCCCCCCGGTTCTCCCCGGACTCCGCCTGGCAGCCCGGCTCCGCGCCGCAGGGGGGCTGCGGCTCGCCCGCAACCTGGCCCTGCCGGTGCGTCGCCTGGGCGAGGAGGAGTTCGCGGGGGACGGGGGCCGCCTGTTGCTGGCGGGCAACGCCCTGCACGCCGACCTGGCTCCCGAAGCCGTCGGCAGCGGCGGATTCGGCTGGCTGATGGCGATGCTCGGCCAGAGCCACGGCTTCCCGGTCCCCGTCGGCGGGGCGGGCGCGCTCACCGCGGCGCTCGTGAGCCGGCTCCGGCGCCGCGGCGGGGTCCTGCGCTGCGGAGAGCGGGTCGCATCCGTCGTCGTACGCGGCGGCCGCGCCGTGGGGGTCGCCACCTCCGGCGGGGAGACCGTCGGCGCGCGGAGGGCCGTCCTGGCCGACACGTCGGCGCCGTCCCTGTACCGCGACCTCGTCGGCGAGGAACACCTGCCGTCCCGCCTGCTGCGGGATCTGGAACGCTTCCAGTGGGACTTCGCGACCTTCAAGGTCGACTGGGCCCTCACCGGCCCGGTGCCGTGGACGGCGCCACAGGCCGCCGGGGCGGGGACGGTCCACGTGGCCGACGGCGTCGACGGACTGACCCGGTTCGCCGCACAGATCGCCATGGGCCAGGTCCCCGACGAGCCGTTCACCCTGTTCGGTCAGATGACCACGGCGGATCCCAGCCGCTCACCGGCCGGCACGGAATCGGCGTGGGCCTACACCCACCTCCCGCAGCACATCACCTCCGACGCCGGCCCTGACGGCATCACCGGCCGCTGGGACGCCCGCGAGCAGGAGGCCATGGCCGACCGCGTCGAAGCGCAGGTGGAACGGTTCGCACCCGGCTTCCGTGGGCTGATCCGCGCCCGCCGCATCCTGGCCCCGACCACCCTCCAGGCCATGAACGAGAACCTTCACAACGGCGCCATCAACAACGGCACCACCGCCGTGCACCAACAGGCGATCTTCCGCCCCACGCCGGGCACCGGCAGGCCCGAGACGCCCGTCAAGGGCCTGTACCTCGCCTCCGCGGCCGCCCACCCCGGCGGCGGGGTCCACGGCGCCCCGGGCGCGAACGCCGCCCGAGCCGCCCTGCGAGCCCACGGGCTCCGCAGTCTCCTGCACCGCGCCCAACGCATCTGACCCGCCGGGGGCTTCTCGGGCAGCCGGGCGACCGACGCGCAGGACGTGCAGGACGTGTGGGACGAGGAGGACGCGCAGCACGTGCAGACGTGCAGGGCGCGCAATATCGGGTAGACGCGGCGCATGATCGCCTCAGCGCCCCTTGCGGCTACCGTTTCCTCGTCCCTCTTCTTGATCATTGCCGGCGTCATCGTGGCCGCGCTTCTGATCGCCGCGTTCTGGTACGGCACACGACGCCTCTCGCGCCGCCGGGATCCCGGGGCGCGCCCGGCCGAGCAGAACCTTCAGGCGCAGGCCCGCCAGGACTCCTGGCAGACGCCCGACGACAGTGCCGATCCGCAGCACCCCCGCGCGTGACACCGGACGTCAGCCGGAGGGTGTCGCCGCATTGATCAGATCGAGCAGCCCCGCCAGGCCGCCTTCGGCCAGGGCGCGGCGCTGGCGGTCCGCCGGGGTTCCCTCCTGCAGGAGCCGGTGGACGAGGGCGCTCACCTGCCGGGTGTCCCCGGAGTCCTCCAGGGCCGGCGTGATGTGGGCGAGGAGTGAGCACAGGACGTCACCGCTGCTGTGAGGGCGGCCCTCCAGGTCCACCAGTGTGCTGTTCAGGCCGTGCCGGGCCGCGTGCCAGTTTCCGGCCTGCAGCAGCTCCGGCGCGCACCCGGCCGGCGGGAGGCCGGCCTTCTCCTCGGCGATGGCCGTGGTGACCAGCGCGCGGACGATGCCGGCGAGCATGACGGCGTCGTCTGCCCGTAGCTGCACATCCGGACACCGCACCTCGATGGTGGGGTAGGTGTCGGACAGCCGCGCCTGCCAGTACGCCTGCTTCCTGTCGGCGATCACCCCGGACGCCACCAGCGCCTCCAGGCGCTGCTCGTAGTCCGGGCCGCCTTCGAAGTACGGCGGCGGACCGCTGACGGGCCAGCGGCCGAACACGATGGTGCGCCAGCTCGCGAAGCCGGTGTCCCGCCCATCCCACAGAGGCGAGTTGGCGGACATGGCCAGCAGCGTCGGCAGCCACACCCGGACCCGGTTCAGCACCGCCACGCCCGTCGCCGGGTCGGGAACCGCGACGTGCACGTGCATTCCGCTGATCAGCTGTTCGTCGACCAGTTGCCGCGCCTCCCCTTCCATCTTCAGGTAGCGCGGCGTCGGGGTCACGGGTACGACCCCGGCCCCGCGCAGCGGAGCCGCTCCGGTGGCGGCGAGGCGGCAGCCGTTCTCCTCGGCGGCGGACGCGACCGCGTGGCGCAGGCGCAGGAGGTGGCCGCCCACCTCCTCCAGGCTCGAGCACACGGGGGTGGCGACCTCAACCTGGGCCTGCAGCAGCTCGTCCTGGACCTCGTCACGCTCCGCCAGCGGCCCGAGGCCCGCGGTGCGCCGTACGTCCTCCACGAGCGGCACGGGCAGAGCCCTCACGGGATCCAGCAGCAAGTACTCTTCTTCGACGCCGACCGTGATCACGTGCTGCGGCTACCCGGATCCACCATGATCACCCCTGAGGGCACGACAGCGGCAGGGCGGACGTCCTCACAGGTTCCGCAGGGCCGGGAGCAGCTTGGCCTCGGCCCACTCCAGGAACGGTTCCTGGTGGTCGCCGCCGACCTGGACCAGGGCGACCTCGGTGAATCCAGCCTCCACGTAGGGGCGTACCGCGTCGACGAACGTATCCACGTCGTCGCCGCACGGGATGGCCTCGGCGACGTCTTCGGGCCGGGTGTGCTGTGCGGCCTGGTCGAATCCCGCCGGGCCGGGGATCTCGGTGTTGACCTTCCAGCCGCCGAGCGCCCAGCGGAACTGGTCGTGCGCCCGTGCCACAGCTGCGTCGCGGTCGGTGTCGTAGCAGACCGGGAGCTGACCGACGCGCGGCTTTCCGGCCCCGCCGTGCGCGTCGAACTGCTGGAGGAGCTCCTGCTTCGGTTCCGTGGCGATCACCAGGTCGCCGTACCGGCCGGCCAGCTCACAGGAGCGCGGACCGGACACGGCGATCCCGATCGGCGGCAGCGCGTCGGGGAGATCCCAGAGCCTGGCGTTCTCGACGTCGAAGTGGGCGCCGTGATGGCTCACGCTCTCCCCGGTGAACATCCGCCGGATGATGTCGACCGCCTCTTCCAGCATCTCCAGGCGTACGGGGGCGGCGGGCCAGCCGGCGCCGATGATGTGCTCGTTCAGGTTCTCGCCCGAGCCCAGCCCCAGGCGGAACCTGCCCTCGGACAGGATCTGCACCGTCGCCGCCTTCTGCGCGACGACCGCGGGGTGGTACCGGAAGGTCGGACACGTCACGTACGTCATGAGCGGGATCCGGGAGGTCGCCTGCGCGGCCGCGCCCAGGACGCTCCAGGCGTAGGAGGCGTGCCCCTGGGACTCCAGCCAGGGAAAGGAATGGTCCGAGACGACGGAGAAGTCGAAGCCCGCCTTCTCCGCTCCCACCACGTGGGAGACGAGCTGACGCGGGCCGGCCTGCTCGGACATCATCGTGTACCCGATACGCACCATGTGAGGCGCCTAGCCGCGATCGCGGCCCGCGAAACCTGCCGCCTGCCACAAGCATCCGTACGGCCGATCACAGGGGCAGTTCGGCCGGGGCCCGAGCCCGGGCCGGGGGCAGGAACGACGGGGAAGGCTCACCAAATCGTGGAATCCGTGCCGGCCGGGGAACTCATCGCGGACCGTGCACGACTACCTCCTCGGCGGCTCCCACGCGGACGGCCCTCACCTCCCGTTCCCGCGCCGTACCGGGAGGCTTCCGGCCGCGATCCGCTGATCGCCGCCCGCGGGCGGCTGGCGCCGTCCCACAGAGGTACCGCACACCTGGAGGACCGATGGCCGGACGACCACCCGAAAGCCGCACCGACGCCGCCGGGCCGCGGTGGGCACCGCCACCGGCACTGGCCGGTTTCGTCGTGCTCCTCGCGGCGATGTTCGCCCTCTCCTACGGAGTAGGTGCGGCCGCCGGCCCGGTCGCCCCCGGCATGCGCCCGAGCGGCACCGGCCCGGGGTCCGTCTCCGATACGCCGGGTGGCGGCGGCACGGGCGGCATGGGTGGCATGGGTGGCATGGGTGGCACGCATTCGGGGGGCGGACGATGACTGCGGACACCGCGGGCGTCGCGGGCGTCACCCTGGAGACGACCGATCTGATCGTCGGCGGCATGACGTGCGCGGCCTGCGTGAGCCGGGTGGAGAAGCGGCTGGCCCGGCTCGACGGGGTGACCGCGACGGTCAACCTCGCCACGGGGAGGGCGAGGGTGAGCCATCCGCCGGCCGTGTCCGGCCAGGACCTGGTCGCAGCGGTGGAACGGGCCGGTTACACCGCCGAAGTGCCCCCGCCGGCCGTACCGTACGAGGATTCCCCGCCTGAGCAGCCGCCGACGAACGGTGAGCGCCGGGACCGCGAGCGGCTGCTGATCACCGTTCTGCTCTGCGCCCCGGTCCTCGTGCTGTCGATGGCGCCCTCCCTGCAGTTCCGCAACTGGCAGTGGCTGTGCCTCACTCTGGCCGCTCCGGTCGTCGTGTGGAGTGCCTGGCCGTTCCACCGGCGGGCTGCGCGCGGGCTGCGGCACTCGGCGGCCACCATGGACACCCTGGTCTCCCTCGGGGTCCTCGCCTCGTTCTCCTGGTCCCTGTACGCACTGTTCCTCGGCGGCGCCGGCGATCCCGGCATGAGGATGCCGTTCACGTTCCTCCCCTCGGCGGGAGGGGAGATCGCGCACGTCTACCTCGAAGCTGCCGTCGGAGTACCGCTGTTCGTCCTGGCCGGCCGCCATCTGGAGGGGCGGGCACGACGGGGCACCGGAGCGGCCCTGCGCTCGCTGGCCGGACTCGCCGTGAAGGACGTGACGGTACGGGAGGACGGCACGGACCGGCGGCTCCCCATCGAACAGCTCCGAGTGGGGCAGGAGTTCCTCGTGCGGCCCGGTGAACGGGTCGCCACCGACGGTGTGGTGGTCTCCGGCAGCTCCGCCCTCAACCTGTCGCTGGTCACCGGTGAGAGCGATCCCGTGGAAGTCGGCCCCGGCCGGACGGTGGTGGGTGCCGCGGTCAACGCCGGTGGCCTGCTCCTCGTACGGGCCACCGCGGTCGGCGCGGACACCCGGCTCGCCCGTATCACCCGGATGGTCACCGAAGCCCAGGCCGGCAAGGCCCGGGCCCAGCGGCTGGCCGACCGTGTGGCGGGGGTCTTCGTGCCGGTGATCCTGGCTCTGGCGGTCACGGTGCTCGGTTTCTGGCTTGGCGCCGGGGCGGACCCGCAGGCCGCCGTGACATCGGCGGTCGCGATCCTCGTCGTCGCCTGCCCGTGCGCCCTGGGGCTCGCGACCCCCACCGCGCTGCTGGCCGCGACCGGCCGGGGCGCGCAGCTGGGCGTGCTGGTCAGCGGTCCGCAGGCGCTGGAGGCACTGCGGCACGTCGACACCGTGGTCCTGGACAAGACCGGCACGCTCACCACCGGGCACATGAGCGTCGCCCGCGTCACCGCGGTCGACGGCGGCATCGGGCGCGAGGCGGTCCTCCGCTTGGCCGGGGCCGTGGAGCAGGGCTCGGAACATCCGCTGGGCCGCGCGCTCGCGTCGTACGCGGAGCGTGCGCTGCCCGGGCGCCCGCTGCCCCCGGTCACCGGCTTCCTGGCCACTGCAGGGTCGGGCGTCACCGGTTTCGTGGAGGGGCGGCGCGTCGACGTGCTCTCTGCCGACGACGGTCTGCCGAAGTCGTTGGCGCAGGCGCTGGCCGAGGCGGAGGCGTCCGCGCTCACGCCGGTCCTGGTCCGGGTGGACGGTTTCGACGAGGCCCTGATCGCCCTCGGGGACGTCCTGCGGCCCGGGAGCTACCGGGCCGTGGACCGGCTGCGCCGGCTGGGAGTGGAACCGGTGCTGGCCACGGGTGACCGCGATGCCACAGCCCGTGTCGTGGCCGCTGAGCTCGGCATCGCCGAGGTCCACACCCGCTGCACGCCTGAGGGGAAGGCCGAACTGGTGGCCCGCCTGCAGGAGGAGGGGCGCCGCGTCGCGGTCATCGGCGACGGTGTGAACGACGCCGCCGCCCTGGCCCTCGCCGATCTCGGCATCGCCATGGGCAGCGGCACGGACGTGGCGATCGGAGCCGCCGACGTGACGCTGGTGCGCGGTGACATCGAGGCGGTGGCCGACGCCGTCCGGCTGGCCCGTCGCACCCTGGGGACGATCCGCACCAACCTCGTCTGGGCGTTCGGCTACAACGCGGTCACCGTTCCCCTGGCCGCGGTGGGGTGGCTCAACCCGATGGTCGCCGCCGCCGCGATGTCCGTCAGCTCCCTGCTGGTGGTCGGCAACAGCCTGCGCCTGCGGGCTTGGCAGCCCTCGCCGAAGCGCCCCGGCGGCTTCGCACCCAGCCTCGGCCGAAAGGGCCTCCAGCGATGACGCGTTCCCCGACTGACGACCCGACCGATGACCCGACCGGTTCCGTGAAGTACTCGGACGATTTCCTCTCCCCCTCGTCGCCGGCCCGCGAAAGGCAGGACACCCGCCTGCTGCGCGAGAGGCTGATCGCCGTACTCGCACCGCTCACCGCATGCCTCGCGGCCCTGGTCGGCCTGACCGCATGGACCACGGCCGGAGGCGCCGGCACTCCGGCCCGCATCGAGGTCGGCATCGGGCAGGTGTTCCTGCCCTACGCCGACAGGCAGCGCACCGCGGCGTTCTTCCGGATCACGAACACCGGCGGCTCCGGCGACCAGCTGCTCTCCGTGACCTCCCCCGAAGCCGAGGACACCAGGCTCAGCCGGCACGAGAGTGCCCGAGGCGCGGATTCCATGCGCATGGTCACCTCGGCGGACATTCCGGCCGGCTCGGTACTGCGGATGACCCCGAGCACGCTCGACGTGATGATGACGGTCAAGGGCCGCTGGCAGGTGGGCGACGCGGTGCCCTTCGTCCTGCACTTCCGTGACAGCGGCCCGGTCCGGACCGTGGCGTTCGTCGTCCGGCCCGGAAGCTGAGGCTCGCCGCACGCACGCTCGCCGCGCACTCCCGGACCGGGTTACCGCTGCTGTGCGTGCCGGACGCGTCCTGAGGGGGCCGTGCCCATGGGGCCGGCCCCGCGGGGGCACCGCGAGCGGGTCACCCCGGCCAGGTGCCCGTCACACGACGGGTGGCCAGGGCGCCCGAGCGATCGACGGCGGCTTTGACCACGGCGAAGATCGCGCCCTGGATGGCCGCGGCGATCAGGATCTGCTGCCAGGACCGGTCCTCGTCCGTGGCGCTGGGAGCGTCGCCTTCGCCTTCGACGATCTTCCAGACCTGCTTGAACGCGGCACCCGCGAGCATGCCGCTGGCGGTGCCCAGGGCCAGACCGACGGGCTTGTAGGCGATCTTGCGCGTGTTCATCGCTTCCCCCGGCCGCGCATGCGCCGCACCAGCAGGTAGAAGACCACAGCCGCACCTGCCACGAGCAGCGGCGTGCGGTTGGCGCGTGCCGCCGTCGCGGCCCGGCGGGCCTTGTCGAGGACCGGGTCGGGGGTCTTCTCCTCCGCCAGCTGACCGGCGCGCGCCGTGGCCTGGACGACCACTTCGGATGCGTGGGCGGCCTGGTCCCGGACCCGATCGGGGGTGTTGTCCTTCACCAGCTCCGCGGCCTGGTGTGCCGTCGCGCGGATCCGGTCGGTGACCAGGGCGGTCTTCTGAGCGGCCTGCTCCTTGACCGCGGCGGTCTTCTGAGCGGCCTGCTCCTTGACCGCGGCGGTCTTCTCCTTCGCCTGCGCCCGGACGTCGGCCTTCGCCGCCAAGGCCTCGACGGTCTGTCCGAGTTCGTCACGGGTGCTCTCGAGCTGCTCGCGCAGCTCCTCGGGGGTGGGTGTGCCGATGTTGGTTCGGGATTCGTCGGTCATCGGTGCACTTTCTCCTTGATCTCGGCCAGGTCGGCCTTGACGCTGTCGATGGTCTGCTCGGGGACGGGGGCACCGGCCTCGGCGATCTTCTTCTTGCCGGCCATGGCGGTAACTGCGGCGATGACCGCCAGCACCGCCGTAACGATGAGGGCTGCCGCCCACACCGGGAGTATCAACGCGAGGGCTGCGATGCAGGTTGCGACCAATGCCTGGGCGGCCAGGATTCCGATCAGGCCCGCGGCGCCGAAAAGGCCGCCGCCCTTCCCGAAGCGTTTCCCCTTCTGCGCCATTTCCGCCCGGGCCAGCTGCATCTCCTCGCGGACCAGCTCCGAAATCTGCTGGGAGGCGCGCGAGACCAGCACGCCCACGGATTCGGATTCGGATGCGGATGCATCGATACTGTGGGTCTTCCGCTCTACGGTGCTCATGCGGAGTCTCCCCTTTACGGTGCGGTTGCCGTTGTCATGACGCGCCTACCCGGTAAACAACCGGGCACCCACGCCACCGGCAGATGCTTTTGCCCTGCGGGGACCCGATGTCCCCAGCGGGTCCATACGGGTCACCGGTCCATTCGGCGGCGTTCCCGATCGCTCCACGCGCGGGTGTCGCGAGGCCGGACATACGGCTCCTCGTCAGCGGGCAGCCCGCCGGCGATCGCCCGCTGACGGGCCAGTTCCGCGTCGAACTCCAGGCCCAGGAGGATCGCGAGGTTGGTGATCCACAGCCAGACCAGGAAGACGATCACGCCGGCGACCGTGCCGTACGTCTTGTTGTAGGAGCCGAAGTTCGCGACGTAGAACGCGAAGCCGGCCGAGGCGATCATCCAGATCACCAGGGCCAGGAAGCTGCCCGGAGTCACCCACCTGAACCCGCGGCCCTTGGCGTTCGGCGCAGCCCAGTACAGCAGCGCGATCATGATCGTGACGAGGAGCACCAGGACCGGCCACTTCGCGATCGACCACACCGTCAGCGCACTGTCACCGAACCCCAGGGCGGTACCCATGCGACGGGCCAGTCCGCCGGTGAAGACGACGATGAGTGCACTGGCGCAGGCGAGGATCATCAGGGTGACGGTGAGTGCGAGGCGCAGCGGCAGCACCTTCCACACCGGACGGCCCTCGGGCATGTCGTAGACGGCGTTCGCGGAGCGGATGAACGCGGCCACGTAGCCGGAGGCGGACCACAGCGCCACGACGAGACCGACGACCGCCATCAGCGACCCGACGCCACTGTGGTTCTGCAGCTGCTCGACCGCGGCTCTGATCACGTCCCGGGCGGAGCCGGGGGTCAGCTGCTGAAGGTTCTCCAACAGCCGCTGGGTCGTCGACTCACCGGCCAGGCCCAGCAGGGACACCAGGACCAGGAGGGCGGGGAAGAGCGCGAGTACCCCGTAGTAGGTGAGGGCCGCGGCGCGATCGGCCAACTCGTCGTCCTGGAACTCCTTGACCGTGCCGCGCAGCACCGCCTTCCAGGAGCGTGCGGGGAGGTCCGAGGGCTGATCCGGGGCCTGCTCCTCGACCAGCTCGTTCGGGCCCGCGCCGGCGATCGGACCGGTGTCGGTGTCGGTGTGGGTGTCCGGAACGGTCTGGGTGGCCGGACCGGTGTCGGTGTCCGGAACGGTCTCGGTGTTCGGACCGGTCTCGGCAGGCACCCGGTCACCGTCATGGCCTCGGCTCGGCAGGAGTGTCATACTCCCCCGGCTTTCCACCCCGGCGTCACTCATGCCCGTACGGCACCCGGAGGGCGAAGTCCTCCGCGCGCCGCGGCTCCCGGATCCGGTCTTCTAGAGCCAGCCGTTACGGCGGAAGGCACGATGGAGGAGGCCTGACGCCGTCGCCATGAGGCCGACGGCGAGAGGGTAGCCGTAGCTCCAGCCGAGCTCCGGCATGTGCTCGAAGTTCATCCCGTAGACCCCGGCGACCATGGTGGGGACCGCGAAGATGGCAGCCCACGCGGAGATCCGTCGCATGTCGTCGTTCTGCCAGGTGCCCACCCGGGCCTGCTGGGCGTCGAGAACCGACGTGAGCAGTTCGTCGAGCGTCCGCACCTCGGCGTCGGTGCGGTGCAGATGATCGGACACGTCGCGGAAGTAGGGCAGGACCTTCGACGGGCGGTCCTCCTCGGTCAGCCCGCCCAGAAGGCCGGGAAGGACCGGGACCAGCGGCTGTACGGCGTCCCGGAACTCCCGCACCTCCCGTTTCAGGCAGTAGATGTCCTCGGTGTGGTCCACGCGAGAGGACGAGAAGACCTGGTCCTCCAGCCGGTCGAGCGCGGCGCGCACCGTCTCGGCGGCCTCGCTGTAGGCGTCGACGACGACATCCAGTACGGCGTGCAGAACCGACAGGGGGCCGAAACGGAGCATGGACGGGTCGGCGTCCAGCCGGCGGGCCGCCTCGGCTGCCGGATCCACCTCGCCATGACGGACGGTGAGTACGTAGCGCGGCCCGACGAAGAGCATCAACTCGCCCGTCTCCACCGCTGCTTCCTCCTCGACGTACCAGAGGGTCTTCAGCGCGACGGCCAGCACGTCACCGAAGCGTTCTCGCTTCGGCCGCTGGCGCGCCTGCACCGCGTCCTCGACCGCCAGGGGGTGCAGGCCCAGCTGCGCGGCCAACTCCACGAGCTCGCCCTCGGCCGGGTCGACCAGACGCACCCAGCCGAATTCGCCGTCGCCCAGCCCGCGCAACCGCTTCAGCACCAATCGGCAGGCCTCGTCGTCAAGGCCGCACTCGACCGTCTCCGACCGGCCCGACCGCTCCTCGTACACCACGCATTCCATAGGCCGCGCATGCTTCAGAACCCCGATTTCATGCGCGCCTGCGATCGTCCGCACAGCTCGAACAGCTCAAGGCCTGCCGTTTCCCGCACGCTGCCCCTCGGCGTCGTCCTTGAGGGCAAGGGTCATGACGAAGCATCAGGTGTCTCCCGGCAGGGTTTCCCGGGCCTGCATTCGATCCGGGGTGTGTGGAGCGGTGAATGCGGGGCAGGCGAACGGCGTACGGAACAAGGAGGGTCGGCGGGGAATCCGATTCCCTGCCGCCCCCCATTGACCGGAGGAGTTGTTTTCGCGTGACTGAGAATGTGTGGAGTTACCAGCCGACCGCGGGCCACCTGGCCGGTACGGACCTGACCGGCTACAAGGTCGAGGCGACCGACGGGAACATCGGCAAGGTCGACAAGCACTCCGACGAGGTCGGTGACGCCTACCTGGTCGTGGACACCGGCGTATGGATCTTCGGCAAGGAGGTTCTGCTTCCGGCGAGCACGGTCGTCAGGATCGACCCGGAGGACAGGAAGGTCTTCGTCGATCGCACCAAGGAACAGATCAAGGCGGCTCCCGAATTCCATCGGGACAAGCACCTCGGTGACGCCGGCTACCGGGACGAGCTGGGCACCTACTACGGCACCGGCGCCCCCTTCGGCGGCCGCCCCGCCTGAACCGGTCCCTGCAGCATGACGCCGGTCCCGGCACCCACTCGGGTGC